>JAUXRT010000074.1 GCA_030681635.1 Reyranella sp. | reverse complement strand
GTCGGCATGGACCATGTCGTCGTTCTCGAGGCCGGTGCGCTCGGGCCCGAACAGGATGCCGACCCGCTCGCCCTGCCCGATCCAGCCGCGCACCTCGGCCGCGGCGTGCCGGGGCGTCAGGATGCGCTGCGTCAGCTCGCGGTTGCGTGCCGTGGTCGCCACCACCCTTTCGAGATCGGCCACCGCGTCAGCCACGCTGTCGAACACCTCGGCGTTCTCCAGCACGACATCGGCGCCCGAGGCGGCACGCTGCGCCTTGTCGTTCGGCCAACCGTCGCGCGGGCTCACCAGCCGCAGGGTCGACAGGCCGCAGTTCAGCATGGCGCGTGCGGCCATGCCGATGTTCTCGCCCAGCTGCGGCCGCACCATGATAATCGCGGGCGTGGTCGCGGCGACCGCGTGGCCTTTCGAAGCTCGTCCCATGCCGCCGTATAACGCGGTTAGCGCGGCGCGATAAGGGCCGGCCGGCGCATCAGGAACAGCAGCGGGATCAGGACCAGCGAGCAGATCATCATGACCCGGAAGTCGTTGAGATAGCTGATCAGCGCGGCCTGGCGGTTGATCTCGGCATCCCAGGCGGCGAGCAGCGCCGGGTCGGCGCCCGGCAGGCCGCGGCCGAGCGGCCAGCCCAGGTGGAAGGGCGTGAACTTCTCGACGATGTCGGCGCGGTTCTGCTGGGTGTTGCTGGCCAGCATCGAAAACAGCACGGCGATGCCGATGCTGGCGCCAAGGTTGCGCAGCAGCGCATTGATGGCGGCCCCCTCGGTGCGCAGCCGGGCCGGCAGCGTGGCGAAGGTGAGCACGGTGAGCGGCGGGAAGACGAGGCCGAGCCCGAAGCCCAGCAGCACGCCGTTCCAGATGATATGGCTTTCGCTGACATTGAAATCGAACGTCGTCATGTCCCACAGCGACACGGCGCTCAGGCTGAAGCCGATGGCGATCAGGAAGCGGGCGTCGATCAGGACGATCAGCCGCGCCACCAGCATCATCGACACCATCATGCCGGCACCGCGCGGCGCCAGCACGATGCCGGTTGTCAGCACCGGATAGCCCATGAGCTGCTGCAGGAAAGGCGGCATCAGGGTCGCCGAGACGATCAGGACGAGACCGGCGAGCGCGGTGAAGGCAAGCCCGACGCAGAGGTTGCGGTCGCGGAACAGGTCGCGCGACAGGAACGGCTGGCGGTCGGTCATCATGTGGACCAGGAACATGGCGAAGGCCACGCCCGCCACCAGCGTCTCGCCGATGATCTCCACCGAGTCGTACCAGTCGAGCATATGGCCGCGGTCGAGCATGAGCTGGAACGAGCCGATGGCGACGGCCAGCAAGGTGAAGCCCAGCAGGTCGAAGCGCCTGGGCCGGTCGTGCACGCTGTCACGCACCAGCGCCAGGATGCCCAGCGTGCAGAGGATGCCGACCGGCAGATTGACGTAGAACACCCAGCGCCAGCTGAACTCGTCGGTCAGCCAGCCGCCCAGAGACGGGCCCGCGATCGGGCCCAGCATGGTGCCGACGCCCCACATCGCCATCGCTTTGCCCTGCTCCTCGCGCGGATAGGTGTCCATCATGATGGCCTGCGAAACGGGTACCAATGCCGCGCCAAAGCCGCCCTGCAGGGCGCGGAACAGCACGAGCTGGTCGAGCGACTGCGCCGCGCCGCACAGCATCGAGACGATGGTGAAGCCGACGACGCAGGTCGCGAGCGTGCGTCGCAGGCCAAAGCGCATGGCGCAGAAGCCGGCGAGCGGCGTCATGATGGCCGAGGCCACGATGTAGGAGGTGACGACCCACGAGACCTGCTCCTGGGTGGCCGACAGCGAGCCCTGGATCGACGGCAGCGCCACGTTGGCGATGGTGCCGTCCAGCGCATGCATGATGGTGGCGGCCATCACGGTAAAGGTGATCAGGCGGCGGCGGCGCAGCACCGCCGGATCGACCGCCGGCGCCATCTGACTAGGGCTTCGCGCCGGTTGGCGCGCCCGACAGGCCGAGCGACTTGCCCAACCCGGCCAGGAGGCCGCCCAGCGAGCGGCTGTGGCCTGTGTCGATCTCGACCGTCGTGCTCATGCCGACGCGGAGCGGCGGGTCGCCTTGGCGGCAGGCGACGGCAATGCGCACCGGGATGCGCTGCACTACCTTCACCCAGTTGCCGCTGGCGTTCTGCGGCGGCAGCACGGCGAACTCCGCGCCCGTCGCCTGGGCGATGCTCAGCACCGAGCCGGTGCAGAC
>JAUXRT010000072.1 GCA_030681635.1 Reyranella sp. | reverse complement strand
CAGCGCGTCGGGCGCGTCCTCGAGCTTGATCCAGTTGAGCTGCAGGTTCTGCCGGGTGGTGAAATGGCCGTAGCCGCGGTCGTACTTGCGCGAGATGTCGGCCAGCTTGCGCAACTGGCGCGACGACAGCGTGCCGTAGGGAATGGCGATCCGCAGCATGTAGGCATGGAGCTGCAGGTAGAGGCCGTTGGTGAGCCGGAGCGGCTTGAATTGTTCCTCGGTCAGTTCGCCGGCCAGGCGGCGGCGCACCTGGTCGCGGAACTGGTCGACGCGCTCGGAGACGAGCGAGCGGTCGTAATCGTCGTAACGGTAAAAATGGGTATCAGGCATAACGCACCGCGTCGGCGGCGATGGCGTCGAACGTGAGCCCCGAGGCGCGGATCTTTTCGCGCAGCGACAGCGGCTCCGGGGTGCCGTCGTCATCCTCGGTCACCGCCACGAGGAACGGATCGACCACCGTAAAAGCCTCGGCAAGGGCGCGCAGCAGCAGGATATCGCCGGCCCGCTTGTCGCGGGCGATGGCGGCGCGGTCGAGCCGGATCGTCCACTCGCCGGCATCGTCGAGCCAGACCACGACACCGTCGGCGAGGCGGTTGGCGCTGGCGACCTGGAGGTCACCGCTCAGATTCTTGGCCATCAGGATACCTCTGCGAGAAGTGGTTGGCCGGCCGCGGCCGCGAGACCCGCGACCTCGCCGACGATGATGAGACTGGGACCGGCCTCGCCACGGGTATGGATGGCGGCAAGCCGCGCCAGGTCGGAGAGCTGGCCCACGGAAACCCGCTCGTCGGGTCGCGTGCCGTTCTCGACGATGGCGACCGGCGTGGCGGGATCCATGCCGGCGTCCAGCAGACGATCGCGCACGGCGGAAGCTTCCGTGGCGCCCATGTAGATCGCGATTGTGTGGCCGCCCTTTTCACCTACTTGGGCGGCCAGCGCCGGCCAGGCGGCTTCGCGACCCTCGGCGCCGTGGCCGGTCACGAAGGTGACGGCCGAGGCGAAGCGGCGATGGGTCAGGGGAATGCCGGCGGAGGCCGCACAAGCCAAGGCCGCGGTGATGCCGGGGACGACCGACACCGGCAGGCCGGCAGCACGCAAGGCGTCGACCTCCTCGCCGCCGCGCCCGAAGATGAAGGGATCGCCCGCCTTCAGGCGCACGACGGTTTGCCCGGCCAGCACCCGGCGCACCAGTTCGGCTTCGATCTCGGCCTGCGCCCAACCGGCGCTGCCCCTCTCCTTCCCGCCAGCCCGTTTGCCGACCGATACCAACTCGGCGTCGCGGCGGGCGCGGCCGAGGATGGCCGCCGGCACCAGCTCGTCGTGCAGGATGGCGTCGGCTTCCTGCAGAAGCTGCGCCGCCCGCAAGGTCAGGAGATCGGGATCGCCGGGGCCGGCGCCCACGATGTGCGCGATACCGACCGGCGACAGACGGCGGCGGACGGCGTCGAGTTCGCCCAGCGCCACGCGCCGCGCGCCGGCTTCGTCGCCGGCAAGCGCCAGCCGCGCCGCCGGCCCTTCGACCAGCCGGCGCCAGAAGCCGCGGCGGCGGGCCGGATCGGGGATCAGCGCGTTCGCCTGGGCGCGGAAGGTCTTTGCCAGCTTCGCCAGCGCGCCGATCCGCTCTGGCAAGGCCGCCTCGATGCGGCCGCGTAAAATGCTAGCGAGTGTGGGCGAGGCGCCGCCGGTCGAGATCGCGACCACGACGCCATCGCGGTCGACGATCGCGGGCAGAATGAAATCGCAGAGCGCCGGCCGGTCGGCCACGTTCACCGGCACGCCAGCCGCCTTGGCGGCGCGTTGCAGGGCGGTGTCGCCTTCCAGCGTGCCGGTGGCGATGAAGGCCGCGGCAGCGCCGCGAAAATCCGCAGCCGTGGCCGTCGCGGCCAGCCGCACGACGTTGGCGCCGGCCGAGCGCGCGGTCTCGGCGCGGCGATCGGCGGCCAGCCCGTCCCCCGCCACAACCACCTTGCGGCCGGCGAGATCGAAGAACATCGGCAGGTGCTTCACGAGACGGCGGCCCGCAGCACGACGTTGAAGACCAGCATGGCCGCGGCCTGCGTGATCGACAGGACCCACAGGACGGCCTCGGGATTGCGAAGGAACTTGGACATGCGGACACCCACGTTCGGTGAACTCTTGATCTGGCGTTGTTTCGCACGTCCGCCATGACTTGAATTACCGAAGGTTTCCCGCAACGGAGCATTTCCTGCTGCCTGCCCGGCCGGGAAGGAAATTTTTGCTCCCTTTGAACGCCCCTTGATCTTGGGCCGCCCGTTCCTAAATCCCTGCTGTCGCCCGTGCCCATGCCGGGGCGGGCGGCAAGACACCATCGCTCACTGGAGGATGTTTATGCGTACGATCGATTATTCCCCGTTTTATCGCGCCACCGTCGGCTTCGACCGGGTTTTCAACCTGCTCGATTCGGTGGCCGGGCAAGCCAGCACCAACGGCTATCCCCCGTACAACATCGAGAAATCCGGCGATAACGACTACCGCATCGTGATGGCGGTGGCGGGCTTCGCCGAGGCCGAGCTCAACGTGACCCAGAAGGAGAACGAGCTCCTGGTCACCGGCCAGACCGAAGCCAACGGCCAGGACGAGAAGCAGTATCTCTATCGCGGCATCGCCGGGCGCAATTTCGAGCGCCGCTTCCAGCTCGCCGACCATGTGAAGGTCGTGGGCGCGAAGCTTGCCAACGGCCTGCTCACGATCGAGCTGCAGCGCGAGATCCCGGAAGAGAAGAAGGCCCGCGCGATCCCCGTCGTGGCCTCGGCTCAGCCGGCCCTGACGCACTAACCAACGGCAGCGAGCAGCCCTGCTGTCTCGAGGGGGCGCCGCGGGAAACCGCGGCGCCCTTTCTGCGAGAAGAGCTACTTCTTGGCGTACTTGCCGGTGAGCTGAGGCGTGTGCGGCCCCTCGCCGCCCTTGTCCTTGTGCTGCGAACGGGTGGTGCGGGCCCAGGTGCGCTTGAGCTCGTCCTTCACGTTGAATTTCAGCGTGCCCACCTTTTCGATGGTCAGCTCGACCTTGTCGCCGTC
The DNA here is from genome assembly GCA_030681635.1 of Reyranella sp. Taxonomy (GTDB): domain Bacteria; phylum Pseudomonadota; class Alphaproteobacteria; order Reyranellales; family Reyranellaceae; genus Reyranella. Next base: position 51 of record JAUXRT010000072.1, on the reverse strand, counting down.
CATGAACGAGTTCAGCCCGCGGTGATTGGTGCCGGTGGCGACGATGTCGCC
>JAUXRT010000065.1 GCA_030681635.1 Reyranella sp. | reverse complement strand
CCGATGATCGAGAAGGTCGTCAAGGAGGCCAAGGGCGCGGTCAAGCTGGTCAAGATCGACATCGACAAGAACCAGATGCTGGCCCAGCAGCTGCGCATCCAGTCGATCCCGGCGGTCTATGCCTTCTTCGGCGGCCGCCCCGTCGACGGCTTCATGGGCGCAGTCCCCGAGAGCCAGGTGAAGGCCTTCGTCGACAAGCTGATCCAGGCGGCCGGCGGGGCCGCGGGCGGGGCCGGCAACGAGATCGCCGAGCTGCTCGAGCACGCCAAGGCGGCCGTGGCGCAGAACGACCTGGAGACGGCGGCACAGATTTATAGCGAGATCCTGGGCGTCGATCCCGAGAACGTGCCGGCGCTGGCCGGCCTCGCGCGCTACCACGTCAATGCCGGCGACTTCGAGCAGGCGACGACCCTGCTCGGCCAGGTCCCGGCCAAGGAGCAGGGCAACGCCGACGTCGTGGCCGTGAAGGCCACCATCGACCTCGCCGCCAAGGCCAAGGAAGCCGGCCCGGTCGACGACCTGAAAGCCAAGGCCGCCGCCGATCCCAAGGATTTCCAGACCCGGCTCGACCTGGCGCTGGCCTATTGGGCCGGCGACCAGAAGCAGGAGGCGATCGACGAGCTGCTCGCCATGATCAAGGCCGACCGCGCCTGGAACGAGGCCGCCGCCCGCACGCAGCTGCTGAAGTTCTTCGAGGCGCTGGGCTTCAGCGATCCGCTGTCGGTCGACGGCCGCAAGCGCCTGTCGACGATTCTGTTCTCCTGAGGGTCATGAGCGACCGTACGCCCGGCCACAATCCCTTCGAGCCCAGCTTCGAGCAGCTTCCCGACACGCTGCCGATCTTTCCGCTGTCGGGCGTGCTGCTGCTGCCGGGCGGCAAGCTGCCGCTCAACATCTTCGAGCCGCGCTACCTCGCCATGGTGTTCGAGGCCCTGGCCGGCCACCGCATGATCGGCATGGTCCAGCCGCTGCAGCCCGGCGGCTATGCCGGCGACGGACTGCCGACCGACGACCCATCGACGGGGGGCCGCCCGCCGGTGCACCGCATCGGCTGCGCCGGCCGCATCGTGAGTTTTAACGAGACCGAGGACGGCCGCCTGCTGCTGGCGCTCTCCGGCGTCAGCCGCTTCGAGATCGTGCGCGAACTCGACCTGGCCCAGGGCGGCTACCGCCGCGTCTCCACGGTGTTCTCGCCCTTCCGCGCCGACCTCGATCACGCCGACGAAGTCGTCGAACTCGACCGCGAGCGGCTGATGGCGGGCCTCGCCGCCTTCTTCCGCAGCCGCAACCTGTCGACCGACTGGGACGCGGTGAAGCAGGCGGCCGACGCCAACCTTGTCGCGTCGCTCTCGATGGTCCTGCCGTTCGGCCCGGCCGAGAAGCAGGCACTTCTGGAAGCCGCCGACAGCACGGCCCGCGCCAAGCTCCTGGTGGCCTTCCTGGAAATGAACGCCTATGCCCCGCCGTCCGACGAGACGCCCGGCAAGGCCAATTGAGTGGTATGATCCGCCCATGACCGACGAACCCGCTCCTCCCCGCCGCGCCGGCATCGACCCGAAGCTGCTGGAAATCCTGGTCTGTCCCGCCACGCACGGGCCGCTGGAATATGACGCCGCGGCCGGCGAGCTGATCAGCCGCAAGGCCGGTCTTGCCTATCCCATCCGCGACGGCATTCCGATCATGCTGGTGAGCGAGGCGCGGCAGTTGCGAGACACGCCGTGACCACCGACGGCTTCACCAAGTCGGTGCCCGACGAGGGCAGCTACGAAGCGCCCTCGGCGCCGTGGCCGGACGAGCTGCGTGTGTTCAAGGAAGAAGGCCGGATCGAAATCGATTTCTCCGACGGCCGCAAATGCTCGCTGCCGGCCGAGTATCTGCGCGTCGAGAGCCCGTCGGCAGAAGTACAAGGCCACGGACCCAGCCAGAAGAAGATCGTCTCGGGCCGGCGCCACGTGAAGATCGAGGCGGTCGAGCCGGTCGGCCATTACGCCATCCGCATCGTGTTCGACGACAGGCACGATTCGGGAATTTACAGCTGGGCCTATCTGCGCGAACTCGGCGACACCCAGGCCGAGCGCTGGGCCGCCTACCAGGCCGCGCTGCTGTATCGTGGCCTCAGCCGCGACGCCTAGGCCGCGATGAAGATCGTCATCGCCGGCGCCGGCATCGGCGGGCTTGTCGCGGCGATGTGCCTCCATCGCGCCGGCTTCGATGTCAAAGTGTACGAGGCGGTGGGCGAGCTGAAACCGCTGGGCGTCGGCATCAACATCCAGGCCGGTGCCGTCCGCATCCTCTGTGGCCTCGGCTTGGAGCCGGCACTGGCCGCCACGGCGATCGAGACGCGCGAGCTGCGCTACGCCAACCGCCATGGCCAGACGATCTGGGCCGACCCGCGCGGCCGCCATGCCGGCCTGCCGTGGCCGCAATTCTCGATCCATCGCGGCGAGCTGCAGATGATCCTGTTCAACGCCGCCCGTGAGATGCTGGGCGCGGACCGGATCAAGTTCGGCCGGCGCATCGCGCGCTTCGCGCAACATCACGGCAAGGTCGCAGCACA
>JAUXRT010000047.1 GCA_030681635.1 Reyranella sp. | reverse complement strand
CTTTCTCCACGGGGTTAGCTGACCGTTAGCTGCGCGGCGGGTACGGCACCTTGGCGTCCGTGAGCAGCCGCTGGAGGGTCGGGATGCCTTCGGCGTAAGCGCCGGCATCGCACTTGGCGATCGCCTGCGGGCCCGGGCCTTGCGCGCCCGTGCGGTCGTAGGAGCGCCAAGACTGCGCCAGGATGCGGCAGTATTCGGCATCGCTCATCATCGGGGTCGTCGACTGGATCGCAATCTCGACGCGGCGGTTCTGCGGCTCGCGCACGCCGTCGCCGGTCGCAACCAGCAGGCCCTGCTCGCCGCGGCCGACCACGCTGATTGCCGTGGCTGGCACGCCCTCGCGAACCAGCGCGTCCTTGACGGAGTTGGCGCGGCGCAGCGACAACGCCATGTTGTAGGCTTCCGTGCCCGACGTATCGGTGTGGCCGGTCGCCGTCACGCGGGCGCTGCCCTTGGTCTTGTAGGCATTGGCCGCCTGCTTGATCGTGCCCAGCGCCTGCTCCGAGAGATTCGAACGATCCCAGTCGAAGAACACCATGAACGACGGCGGTGCGACGGCAGCGGGAGCCGGCGCCGGCGCCGCGGCGGTCTCGGGCTGGCCGAACTTGACGGTCATGCCCAGCATCGCGGTGATGTTGTTGTTCTGGTAGGCGCCCGGGTTGGTCGTGCCGTAGTAGCGGCCGTCCAGGTTGATGCGGAAGTTCCGGTCGACGTTCCAGCCGATGCCGACGATGCCCTGATAGGCGAACTGGGTGCTGCAGAGCGAGCAACCATTGATCGACTGATCGGCGAAGGCGATGCCGGCGCCGGCACCGACATAAGGCGTGATCGTGGCGCCGGGGGCAAAGTCGTACAGCAGGTTGGCCATCACGGCGAGCTGCTCGATACGGCCGCTCACGTTGCTGAACACGTTGCCGAAGTTGGCCGTGCCGCGCCCGTTGTTGCTGCGGAACACGCCCTCGAGTTCGAGGCGCGGGCCGACGAAGTCATAGCCGACGACGCCGCCAGCGGCGTAACCGATGTCCATATTGTAGTTGTTGCTGTTCAGCAGCCAGTTGCCGCCGCCCTCGATGCCGACATAGACGCCCGGCGTCGACGTGCCCGGCGTGAACATGGACTGGGCCTGGGCGGCTGCGGGCAGGACGAGGACCGCAGCAGCGGCAGCCAATAGAGCCTTTTTCATCGGATTTTCCCTTGAGGTGTGAATGCCTGGTGTGAGACGCGCCCGGGTCAACGGCAGCTTCGGAGGCACGTTGCCGACACGAACACAGTGCGTTCCCGCCTGTGGCAGACGGGCAACAGTCGCTAGACTGGGGCATGACCAAGATCCTCCTCAGCCGCCACGGCCATGTCGACGGCATCCATCCCGCGCGCTTTCGCGGCCGGGCCGAACTTGCGCTCACCGAGCACGGTCTGGCCCAGGCCGACGCACTCGCCCGCCGAATCGCGGCGCACTGGAAGCCGGTGGCCGTCTACACCAGCCCCTTGCAGCGCTGCGTGGTGACCGGCGCCAAGGTTGCTGCCGCCTGCGGGGTGGCCGCTGCGGTGCACGAGGGGCTGGGCGACATCGACTACGGCGCCTGGCAGATGCGCACCCACGAGGAGGTCAAAGCCGAGACGCCAGTGGCCTATCAGCTGTGGCGTGAGGCGCCGCACCTCGTGCGCTTTCCCGGCGGCGAATCTCTTCAGGATGTGGTGGCGCGAACGGCCGATGCGCTGCGGATGATGCTGGCCCGGCACGCCGACGACACCGTCGTCCTGGTCGGGCACGACAGCGTCAACCGCGCGCTCCTCCTGCAGCTCCTCGACCAGCCGCTACAGGCCTATTGGCGACTGTCGCAGGACCCCTGCACGTTGAACGAGATCGAGATCTTCGCCGCGGGCGACGTCCGGGTCGGCTTCATCAACGACACCAGCCACCTGCCCCCGGCCTGAGGCCCCGACTACGACGTCTGCCGCCGTGCCTCGCCGCGTTGGGCCTCGCTGCGCTGATTGGAAAGACCTGCCGCGACCTGGAAGAAGGCCTTGATGGTCCGCCTCATCCGCTCGCTCTTGAGACAGGCGATATAGTCGGTACTGGTGATCGTGACGCCGCGGATGGCGAGGGTGCGGAAGCGGGTCGAGCCTTCGGCCTCGAGCTGCCAGACAACGCCCAGTCCCAGGCCGGCGCCGACGGCTTCGCAAACCGCCTCGCGGCTTCCCAGTTCCAGGACGACACGCGGCCGGATGCCGGCTTTGGCCATGGCTTGGTGGGCGACGCGGCGCGTGTTCGAGCCTTCCTCGCGCGACACCATTGGTTGGCCGTCGAGCTCGGCGAGCTCGACGTTCTCGCGGCCCGCCCAGGGATGGTCGTTGGCCACGATCAGAACGGCGGTATGCCGCCACAGCGGCACGGCATGGATCTGCGGGTGACGTTCGACGCCGGGCAGGATGGCGAGGTCGGTGCGGCGTTCCAACAGCTGTTCGCGCACGAAGCGTGTGTTGCCCATGGCGACCGAGAGTTCGATGCTGGGATGGCGCGCCAGGAAGCGGGCGAACACGCCCATGGCAATGTGCGGGCCGTCGGCCGTCAGGCTGAGCCTTCCGCCCTCCAGCTCGACCGACTCGACCAGGACCTCGCGCATTTGTTCCTCGAGGCTGGCGTAGCGCCGCGACATCCGGAACAGACGCTCCCCCATCTCGGTGAGCTGGACCGAGCGGCGGTGGCGGATGAGCAGTTTTACGCCGTAGGTTTCCTCCAGCGCCTTCACCTGGATGGTCAGCGCCGGCTGGGTGAGGCCAAGCGCTTCCGCGGCCCGGGAAAAGCTGCCCTCGCGCGCGACGGCGTCAAAGGCGCGGATCTGGGTGTGGAGCATGTGGTCTACTATAAATAATTTTTAAGTTACGAAACTAATATTAAATTGTCCTACAGAACTGCAGACGCGATGATCCTTCCAGGGGACAGGGGGACAGCAATGGGCGCGCGGAGGAACATCCTCTTCATCGTCATCGACCAGTGGCGTGCCGATGCGCTTGGCCAGGCCGGCAATGCTGTCCTGAAAACCCCGAATCTCGACAGGCTGGCGGCCGACGGCGTCTTGTGCCGGCAGCATTTCGTGCAGGCCGCGCCCTGCGGCCCGTCGCGGGCCGCGCTGCTCACCGGCACCTACCAGCACAATAACGGCGTGATGCGGAACGGCACGCCGCTCAGCCGCCGCTTCACCAATATCGCCCTGGAATGCCGCAAGGCCGGCTACGACCCGGCCCTGTTCGGCTACACCGACACCACGGCCGATCCGACCGGCCTGCCGCCGGACGATCCCGTGCTCCGGACCTACGAGTCGGTGATGCCGGGCTTTGCGGCGGAGCTGCATCTGCCGGAGAAGCCTTTCCCCTGGATGGCCGACCTCCAGGCCAAGGGCTACGCCTTCGCCGACGACGTCACCGAAATCTACCGACCGGCGAGCGACCCCGAAGGCCGCGGCCCGACCTTTCCGCCGGCCCGCTTCAAGGCCGAGGACAGCATCACCGCCTTCCTGACCGACCGGCTGCTCGACTACATCTCGGTCCGCCGGGGCGGATCGTGGTTCGCGCACGCCGCCTATATCCGCCCGCACCCGCCCTTCATCGCCCCCGCGCCCTATCACGCGCTCTACGATCCCAAAGACATGCCGGCGCCGCGCCGCGCCGCGACCCTCGACGGCGAGGCCGCGCAGCATCCGCTGCTCGCGAGCTACCTGCGCGCGCAGAAGCAGTCGAGCTACTTCGTCACCGGCCAGGGGCTGGTCGCCGAACTGGGCGACGCCGACGTGGCACAGCTTCGCGCCACCTACTACGGCATGGTGCAGGAGGTCGACGACCAGGTCGGCCGGTTGATCGACAAGTTGAAGGAATGGGGCCTCTACGACGATACGCTGATCGTCGTGACGTCCGACCATGGCGAAATGCTGGGCGACCACTGGATGCTCGGCAAGCAGGGCTACTTCGACGAGGCCTACAACGTGCCGCTGATCGTGCGCGATCCGCGTGCCGAGGCCGATGCCGGCCGCGGCAAGAAGATCGAGCGGTTCACCGAAGCCGTTGACGTCATGCCGACCATTCTCGACTGGCTGGGCCTTTCGGTGCCCCGCCAGTGCGACGGCCGTTCGCTGCTGCCGCTGGTCCGCGGACAGAAGGTCGCCGACTGGCGCACCGAGGCCCATTGGGAGTTCGACTTCCGCGGGCTCGGCGCCGCCGATTCCGAGCGGGAACTCGGCGTGCCGATGGACGCCTGCTCGCTCGCCGTGATCCGCGGCGAGCGGTACAAATACGTGCACTTCGCGGCCCTGCCGCCGCTCTTCTTCGATCTCTCGAAGGATCCGCACTGCCTCGTCGACCTGTCGCGCGATCCGGCCTCGGCGCCGGCGATGCTCGACTCCGCGCAGAAGATGCTGTCGTGGCGCATCGCTTCCAGCGATCGCGAATTCACCGGCATGCATGTCTCGTCCGACGGCCTCCTCGTCCGTCCCTGATCCAGGAGAAGGAAATCATCATGAGAAACAGACTGCTCGGCGCATTCGCCGGAATGCTCGCCGCCTTTACGGCATCGGTCGCGTCCGCGGCACCGCTGGAAATCCAGTTCTGGCACCCCAGCCTGGGGCCGCTCGACGATGCGCTGAAGCAGCAGGTCGCCTCCTTCAACGATTCCCAGACCGCCTACAAGATCGTGTCGAGCGGCCGCGGCACCTATGACGAGACCTTCAACGCCGCCATCGCCGGCTTCCGCGCCAACAAGCACCCGCACCTGCTGGTGGTGATCGGCCAGGGCACGCAGAGCATGCTGCTGTCCGGCTCGGTCTACCCGGTGCAGGATCTGCTCACCGCCGAGGGCCACAAGGTCGACTGGAACGGCTATCTGCAGCCGGTGCTGAACTACTACCGCACCAAGGAAGGCAAGCTGCTGTCGCTGCCCTTCAGCGTTTCGACGCCGATCCTCTGGTACAACAAGGACGCCTTCGCCAAGGCGGGCCTGACGCGCGCGCCGGTGACCCTGGACGAGCTGGGCGAGTATGCCGGCAAGCTGCGCGCCGCGGGCTACGAATGCGGCTACACGTCGGGCTGGCAGCAGTGGGTGCACGTCGACAACTACTCGGTGATCCACGATCTGCCGATCGCCACCAAGTACAACGGCCTCGACGGGCTCGACGCGACCTTCGTCTACAACAAGACCGCCGTGGTGAAGAACATGGCCCGCCTGCAGTCCTGGGCGGCCGACGGCCGCTATGTCTACTCCGGCCGCCAGGGCAGCAGCGCCACGCCCGCCTTCACCTCGGGCCGCTGCGCGATGATGACCCATTCGTCGGCGGTGTTTTCCAGCCTGCAGGCCGGCGCCAAGTTCGCCTTCGGCGCCGCGCCGCTGCCCTATGAAGCCGGCGCCACGCCGCGCAACAGCCTGATCGGCGGCGGTTCGCTGTGGGTGCTGAAGGGCCACAAGCCCGAGGAATACAAGGGCGTCGCGGCGTTCCTTGCCCATCTCTCGAGCCCCGACCAGCAGGCCAAGTGGCACAAGGACACCGGCTACGTGCCGTTGACCACGGCGGCCTACGAGAAGGTCAAGGCCGAGGGCTACTACGAAAAGAACCCGCAGCAGGAAGTGGCCATCAAGCAGATCCAGCGCGGCACGCCGACCCTCAACACGATGACGGTGCGCCTGGGCAACGCCAACCAGTATGTCGCCGCCCTCGAGGAAGAGATGGAAGCGGTGTGGGCCAACAAGAAGACCGCGCAGGAGGCGATGGACGACGCGGTGCGTCGCGGCAACGAGATCCTGCGCCGCTTCGAGCGTCAGCGCGGCAACTGAGTGGCCGGACGGGAAAAGCAACGGCCTCATGCTGAGGTCGGTACGGTGGCGCGCTTGATGGCCGGGTCATGATCAAGCGCGTCAACTTCGCGAAGCACAAGCCGCTCGCCTTCCTGCTGCTCGCGCCGCAGATGCTGATCCTCACCATGTTCGTGTTCTGGCCGGCGGCGCAGGCGCTGGTGCAGGCCTTCATGGTCTCCGATCCGTTCGGGGTCAGGTCGACCTTCGTGTGGTTCGACAATTTCAAGGAAATCCTGTCGAGCCCGGAGTACTTCAACTCGATCTACCGCACCGCCATCTTCAGCACCGGCACGACCGTCTCGGCAGTGTTCTTCGGCCTGTTGTTCGCCGTGCTGGTCGATCGCGTGGCCCGCGGCAAGACCGCCTACAAGCTGCTGGTGATCTGGCCCTATGCCGTGGCGCCGGTGGTGGCCGGCGTGCTGTGGCTGTTCCTGTTCCACCCGCTCTATGGCGCCATCGCCTTCATGCTGAAGCAGGGCTTCAACGTGGCGTGGAACCCCCTGCTCGACGGCGGCGACGCCATGCTGCTGGTGATCGTCGCGGCCTCATGGAAGCAGGTCAGCTACAATTTCGTGTTCTTCCTCGCGGCGCTCCAGGGCATCCCGCGCTCGCTGATCGAGGCTGCCGCGATCGACGGGGCGGGCCCCGTGCGCCGCTTCGTGAGCATCGTGCTGCCGCTGATCTCGCCCACGACCTTCTTCCTGCTGGTGATCAACATCGTCTACGCCTTCTTCGACACGTTCGGCATCATCCATGCGCTGACGCAGGGCGGCCCAGGCGGCGCCACCGATATCCTGGTCTACAAGGTCTACGCCGACGGTTTCCTCGGCCTCGACCTCGGCCTGTCCTCGGCCCAGTCGGTCATCCTGATGATCGTCGTGATCGGCCTCACGGTCGTGCAGTTCCGCTATCTCGAGCGGCGCGTGAAGTACGCCGACTGACATGATCGAACGCACCCCCAAGCTCGATCTGTTCTGCCACGCGCTGTTGATCGCCGGCATCGCCGCGATCTGCCTGCCGCTCTACTACGCCGTGGTCGCCGCCACCCACACGCTCGACGACGTGCTTCTGGTGCCGATGCCGCTGCTGCCCGGCACGGAGCTGATCACCAACCTCAAGGCCGCGCTCGCCAAGGGCGATCTCGGCCGCCAGCTCGTGAATTCGCTGATCGTCTCGATCGGCGTCACGACCGGCAAGATCGCGGTCTCGATCCTGTCGGCCTTCGCCATCACCTATTTCCGCTTCCCCTTCCGGATGACCGCCTTCTGGCTGATCTTCGCCACCCTGATGCTGCCCATCGAGGTCCGCATCGTGCCGACCTATGCGGTGGCGGCGCATCCGCTGCAGCCGCTGGGCTGGCTGCTTGAGGAGACCGGATTGCGCGGGCTGGTCGAGCGGCTGAGCGGCTGGGACGTCGAGGCCGTGGTGAAATGGAGCCTGCTCGACAGCTACGCCGGGCTGATCCTGCCGCTCACCGCCTCGGCCACCGCGACCTTCCTGTTCCGGCAATTGTTCCTCACCATCCCCGAGGAGCTGCTCGAGGCCGCCAAGATCGACGGCGCCTCGCCGATGCGCTTCCTCGTCGACGTGCTGTGGCCGATGTCGCGCACCAATGTGGTGGCGCTGTCGGTCATCCTCTTCGTGTTCGGCTGGAACCAGTATCTCTGGCCGCTGCTCATCACCACCGACGCCAGCATGGCCACGGCGGTGATCGGACTCGCCAAGCAGATGCCGGGCGCCGCCGAGGCCGTTCCCAAGTGGAACGTGCTGATGGCGTCGTCGCTGCTGATCACGTTGCCGCCGGTGCTGGTGGTGATCGTGCTGCAGCGCTGGTTCGTCAAAGGCCTGGTCGACTCGGAAAAATAGCGGGGTATTTCTTGGCGACCGTCGACATACGCAGAGTAGAGAAATCCTATGGGCCGACGCGGGTCCTGCACGGCGTCGACCTGGAAATTCGCCACGGCGAATTCGCCGTCATCCTGGGGCCGAGCGGCTGTGGCAAGTCCACGCTGCTGCGCATGATCGCCGGGCTGGAGGAGATCACCGGCGGTGAGATCGCCATCGACGGGCGGGTGGTGAACAAGCTCGAGCCGCGCGAACGCGACATCGCCATGGTGTTCCAGAACTATGCGCTCTACCCGCACATGAGCGTGCTGGAGAACATGTCGTATGCGCTCAAGATCGCCGGCACGCCGCGGCCGACGATCCGCGACAAGGTGGACGGCGTCGCGCGCATTCTGGGGATCGGCGACTTCCTGGCGCGCAAGCCGACGCAGCTGAGCGGCGGCCAGCGCCAGCGCGTGGCCATGGGCCGCGCCATCATCCGCGAGCCCAAGGTCTTCCTGTTCGACGAGCCGCTCAGCAATCTCGACGCCAAGCTGCGCAACCAGATGCGCACCGAGTTGAAGCGGCTGCACCTCCGGCTCGACGCCACGTCGATCCTGGTGACGCACGACCAGGTCGAGGCGATGTCGCTGGCCAACCGGCTGATCGTGATGAACGCCGGCCTGGTCGAGCAGGTGGGCTCTCCCGGCGAGGTCTATGCCCGGCCGGCCACGCTTTTCGTGGCGGGCTTCATCGGATCGCTGCCGATGAATTTCTTCAAGGGCACCATCAGGGGCGACGGCGCCGCGATCGACCTCGAAGGCGGTCGCGTCGTTGCTGCCGAAGGGCCGTGGCGCGGCACGCCGGGCCTCGCGGTCGTGGTCGGCGTGCGGCCCGATGCCTTCACGGCGGCCAGCGATGGCGCGTTCAAGGGACGGATCGACCTGGTCGAGGATCTCGGCAGCGTAAAACTGCTGCATCTTGAGGATGGAAGCGGCGGCTTCATCACCGCTGTCGCGCCCGATGTCGAACTGGGCGGCGGCGGCGACTGGGCGGGCGGCGTGCGCTGGAAGGACGTGCATGTCTTCGAAGCATCGTCGGGCCGGCGGCTCTAGCAAGTAATCGAAACGGGGGACGAGATGGAGTTGCGTGAGTACACGGCGCTGACGGCGGTCGAGATGGCGGAACTGGTGCGACGGCGCACGGTATCGCCCGTCGAGCTGACGCAGGCCGCCCTCGGTGCCATCGAAGAGACAGAACCGAAGGTCAATGGCTATGGCGCGGTGTTCGCGGCCGATGCGCTGGCGCAGGCGCAGGTGCTGGAGACCGAGGCGCGTGCCGGCAAGTTCCGCGGCGTGTTTCACGGCGTGCCCATCGGGATCAAGGATCTGTTCCTGACCAAGGGCGTGAAGACGCAGCGCGGCTCGAGGATGTATGCCGAGTCGGTGCCGACCGAGACCGCGCCCGCCGTGGAGCGGATGCTGGCGGCCGGCGCCATCATGGTCGGCAAGACGACGACGCCGGAGTTCGGCTGGAAGGCCGCGTCGACCTCGCCGCTCTACGGCGTGACGCGCAATCCCTGGGATGTTTCCAGGACGGCGGGCGGCTCCAGTTCCGGGTCGGCCGTTGCGGTCGCCGACGGTTCGGTGCCGCTGACGCTCGGCTCCGACGGCGGCGGCTCGATGCGCGTGCCGGCGGCGTTCTGTGGGATCTTCACGCTGAAGGCCACGCTCGGCCGCGTGCCGACCTACCCGCTCAGCCCGTCGGAACATCTTTCGCACGCGGGCCCAATGACCAACAGCGTCGCCGACTATGCGCTGGCGCTCGACGTGCTGCAGGGGCCGGACGAGCGCGACCCGCAGTCACTGGCCGACTCGCCCGTCTCGTATCACCGCACGCTGGGCGAGCTGCCGAAGGGATTGCGGTGCATGCTGGCGCCGACGCTGTTCGGCCGCGCCGTCGCGCCGGGCGTCGCCTCGGTGATCGCCCAGGCGTTCGCGGAGATCCGGGCGCATCTGCCGGTCGAGGTGATCGACGGCGAGGTCGATTGGGCCGACCCGATCGATGTGTTCGACGGGCTGTGGGTGGCGCGCGGCGCGCTCTACAGCACCATGAAGCGCGAGGACAAGGATCGGCTCGATCCCGGGTTCGCGCGCATGATCGACCGCGCGCCGGCGATCCGGCTCGAAGATCACCTGCGCACCCTGCAGGCGCGCGCGGCGTTCAATCGCCAGGTGGCCGAGTCGTTCCGCGCGTTCGATCTGCTGCTGGTGCCGATGGCCCCGGTCGAGCCGTTCGCGGCCGAAGCCGATGGACCGGCCGACATGGACCCGTCGGTTCCCGTGCCGTGGGCGCGTTGGACGCCCTTCTCCTACCCCTTCAACCTCACCGGCCAGCCGGCAGCGACGGTGCCGTGCGGCTGGTCGCCGTCGGGACTGCCGGTCGGCCTGCAGGTGATCGGGCGGCGCTTCGAGGAAGACACGGTGCTGCAGTTCTGCGCCGCCTGGGAAAAGCACTTCGACTGGCGGCGCCGGAAACCGGCGGTATTCGCCGGCTCTTGACCGGACGGCTCCGATCCACGACTTAGGGCCCGCGATGCAGCGGGCCTTTCCTTATGACGTGATCGTGGTCGGCGGCGGCCATGCCGGCTGTGAAGCCGCGGCCGCGTCGGCGCGGCTGGGCGCGCGCACCTTGCTGCTGACCCACCGGCTCGACACGATCGGCGAGATGTCCTGCAATCCGGCGATCGGCGGATTGGGCAAAGGGCACCTGGTGCGCGAGATCGATGCGCTGGATGGCATCATGGGCCGCGCCATCGACCGCGCCGGCATTCAGTTCCGGACGCTCAACCTTTCCAAGGGGCCGGCGGTGCGCGGGCCGCGCGCGCAAGCCGATCGCAAGCTCTATCGGCAGGCCGTGCAGGCGCTGCTGGCCGAGCAGGCCAGTCTGGAAATTCGCGCCGAAGCGGTTGCAGATATCGTTCTCGATGCAAGCGGAGCATGTGCTGGTGTGGTCACGGAATCCGGAGCCGAAATCGGCGCGGGGCGCGTGATCCTGACGACGGGGACCTTTCTCCGAGGCTTGATTCACCTGGGTGAAACCAAGACTCCGGCCGGGCGTGCGCGCGGCGACGGGGTTGAAGAGCCCTCTACATTACTCGCGCAGACGTTGCAGCGGTTTGGCTTCGCTTTGGGGCGCCTGAAAACGGGGACGCCGGCCCGGCTCGACGGCCGCACGATCGATTACAGTTCGCTCGAGCGCCAGGACGGCGACGATCCGCCGGTGCCGTTTTCGTACCTCACCGATCGCATCACGACGCCGCAGATCGCCTGCCACATCACGACGACGACGGCGGCCACGCACGCCATCATCCGCGCCAACCTCCACCGGGCGCCGATGTACTCGGGGCAGATCGAGGGGGTGGGCCCGCGCTACTGCCCCTCGATCGAGGACAAGGTCGTGCGCTTCGCCGCGCGCGACCGGCACCAGATCTTTCTCGAGCCCGAGGGACTGGACGATTTCACCGTCTACCCCAATGGAATCTCGACCTCCCTGCCTCGCGATGTACAGCTCGCACTTTTGCAGACCATCCCGGGTCTGGAGCATACAGCCATGCTCCGACCAGGGTATGCCATCGAATATGATCATATCGACCCGCGCGAGCTGCACGCCACCCTGGAGACCCGCCGGATTCCCGGCCTCTACATGGCGGGCCAGATCAACGGCACCACCGGCTACGAGGAAGCGGCCGCCCAAGGCCTGATCGCCGGCTTGAATGCAGTGCTGGCAAAGCCCTTCATCGTCGACCGCGCCGATGGCTATCTCGGTGTTTTGATTGACGATTTGGTCTCCTTGGGCGTGACCGAACCCTACCGGATGTTCACGTCGAGGGCCGAATACCGCCTATGGTTACGAGCCGATAATGCCGATCAGCGTTTGACTCCGCGTGGCCTGGAAATCGGCTGCATCGGCTCCGAGCGCGCAAGAATGTTTCACGTGAAACAGCAAGCCTTGGTCCATGCCCGGGATTTGGCTGGTTCGCTCAAGGCCAGCCCTTCGGCTCTGGCCAAACGCGGCATCACCATCAACCAGGACGGCGTACCACGCTCGGCCTCGGACCTTTTGGCCTATCCGGAAATCACCTGGCCTCAACTCATCGAGCTTTGGCCGGAATTGGCGGGCGTGCCCGCGGACATTGCCGAACAGCTGACGATCGACGCCCGCTATGCCGGCTACCTCGACCGCCAACGCCAGGACATCGGCGCCTACCGCCGCGATGAGGCCTTGGAGCTGCCGGACGATCTCGACTATGGCGCGGTCGGCAGTCTTTCCAATGAAGTCCGTCAGAAGCTCGAAGCCCACAAGCCCGCAACCTTGGGTCAGGCGGCGCGGATTTCGGGCGTGACGCCGGCGGCTTTGGTGGCCCTGCTGAAATATGTCCGCCGCCGGGCGGCCTAGAATGAGCCGCGATCTGTTCGTCCGCGAAATGCGGCATATCGGGGTCGATGTTTCACGTGAAACACGGGACCAGCTTGAAGGGTTGGTCAATACGCTGGTGCGCTGGCAAAAAGCTATCAACCTGGTCGGCAATGCCACCATGGACAGTATCTGGGTCCGCCATGTCCTGGACTCGGCCCAGCTGAAACTCCTGATCCCGCAAAGCGCCAAATCCCTGACCGATCTCGGCAGCGGCGCCGGATTTCCCGGCCTGGTCGCGGCGGCGATGCGGCCCGATCTCGAGGTCACGCTGATCGAATCGGATGCCCGAAAAGCAGCCTTTTTGGGCGAAGCGGCCCGCCGCATGGGGCTGGAAAAACAGCCAAAAATCGTGGTCGGCCGCATCGAAGCCGTGCCGCCAGCCAAAGCCGATGTCGTGACTGCCCGCGCTCTGGCGCCGCTGGGGCAGTTGCTGAAATGGGCTCACCCGCACCGGACGGATACCGCTATTTGCCTTTTCCACAAAGGGAAAGGCTGGCAGGTAGAACTGACCGAGGCCATGAATGACTGGGATATTCCCGGCAAGCCCTTCACCAGCGTGACCGACCTTGACGCCGTTATCCTCCGAATCGGCCCCTACAGTCTTCGCGATCGCCAATCAAAAGGGCGGCGTCGGAAAGACGACGACGGCGATTAACCTTGCCACGGCCCTGGCTGCCGTCGGCGAAAAGGTGCTGCTGATCGATCTCGACCCCCAGGGCAATGCCTCGACCAGCCTGGGTATTGCCAGAAGTGAGCGCTCACCCGGCGCTTACGAATTCCTCCTGGGCCTGTCGCCGCTCGACGACTGCGTCCGGCCCTCCAAGATCCCCAATCTCGCGGTGATCCCGGCCTCGACCTCGCTCGCCGGCGCCGAGATCGAGCTCATAGACATGGAGCGCCGCGAGCATCGCCTCGTCGAGGCGCTCAAAGGAGATGGCGCCACCGGCGACGCCCGCACCCGCTGGACGACGGTCCTGATCGATTGCCCGCCCTCGCTCGGCCTGGTGACCCTGAATGCGCTGGTCGCCGTCGACGCCGTGCTGGTGCCGCTGCAAGCCGAGTTCCTGGCGCTGGAAGGCATCGGCGCC
This sequence comes from Reyranella sp., assembly GCA_030681635.1. Taxonomy (GTDB): domain Bacteria; phylum Pseudomonadota; class Alphaproteobacteria; order Reyranellales; family Reyranellaceae; genus Reyranella. The sequence continues at coordinate 4,477 of JAUXRT010000047.1, read as the reverse complement.
CTGGGCACCACCATCGACCGCATCAAGAAACGACTCAATCCAAGGTTGCATATCGTCGGCGTGGTCCTTACCATGGTCGACCGCCGCATGACTCTCAGCCAGCAGGTCGAGGCCGACGTCCGCGCCCACTATGGCGAGCTGGTGTTCGGCACGACGATCCCGCGCAACGTGCGCATCGCCGAAGCGCCCTCGCATGGCCTGCCCGTGCTGATTTATGACAATGCCTGCGCCGGATCGCAGGCCTATATTTTGCTGGCGAGCGAGTTCATCCGCCGCCGGCGTACCGCAGCAGAGCAGGCGATATCCCATGAGCCAACCTCCTAAGCCGCCCGTTCAGAAGCCGAGGGGCCTCGGCCGCGGTCTCTCCGCCCTCCTCGGCGACGACGAAGTTGCCGCAACGGTTGCACCCGCTGTGCCTGCTCCGGCCCCGGCCCCGCCACCCCTGCCCGACTATCCCAGCAAGGAAGTCGCCAACACCTACGCGCCCAACCGGCCGCCGCTCACGCTGCCGATCGGCCAGCTGAAGCCCGGCAAGATGCAGCCGCGCACCAGCTTCGAGGGCATCGAGCTGCTGGTCGAATCGGTCAAGGAATTCGGCCTGCTGCAGCCCATCCTGGTGCGGCCGCTGCGCGACGGCGCCGACACCTACGAGATCATCGCCGGCGAGCGCCGCTGGCGGGCGGCGCAGAAAGCGCAACTCCACGACGTGCCGGTGGTGATCCGCAGCATCGGCGACATGGATGCGCTGCAGCTCGGCCTGATCGAGAACCTGCAGCGCGCCGACCTGACGCCGATCGACGAAGCCCTGGGCTATCGCAAGCTGATGGACGATTTCTCGCAGACCCAGGACGACCTCGCCAAGACCATGGGCAAGAGCCGGCCGCACATCGCCAACACGCTCCGCCTGCTCGACCTGCCCGCTTCCGTCCAGGAGATGATCCGCCTCGGCCAGCTCTCGGCCGGCCAAGGCCGCGCCATGCTGGGCCTGGCCGATCCCGCCCTGATGGCCGCGCGGGCGGTCGAGGAAAAACTGTCGGTGCGCGACGTCGAGCGGCTGGCCGGCGCCGAGAAGCGGAAAGGCAAAGGTGGCCAGGGCGCCGGCAAGGCGGGCGCCAGGGCGACCAAGAGCGGCGATACGCAGGCGCTGGAGAAACGCATCGAGGAGGCGCTCGGCCTCAAAGCCGATCTCACGCTGCGGGGCGTCGGCGAGCAGAGCCTGCTCACGCTAGAAATCCGCGACTACGACCAGCTCGATACGGTGGTCGAGCGTTTGACGCGGCGCTGATTGCACTCAAGCCGGCAGAGGCGGTGAATCAATCATCTGCCGATACAAGACTACATTGCGACGTGTTTGCTACGACGTACTACCTTTGCATGTGTCGCGATATGCAGAGATGCTTAGTGCAACGAGGGACGTCGCGTATGTCGTAGCCACCGTGTGCTCTCGCAAATCGACAGTGCTCACATCGTGATTGCCCCTGTCGCTTGCTTCTTGAGGAAACAACGGTATGCGGCGGTCGGATCGAAGAGTACAAACGAACGACTCCTGACCAAGACGCCACCTTCAAGGAATTTCTGGATAGTCAGGTTGGCACGACTGGCATTTATGGTTACGACGATATCTGTCGCAGTTGGAGCCAACGGCAATTTAGGAATGCACCTGGCGTTTCCTTGCCGCCACCATCGCGGCCCATTTTGCCACACACGAACGTAAGTCCGCTGCCGTCACGCTCTTCCACGGGTGGCAGCAGTTCAACTGGCACGGGGACGTCACGATGAAGTTCGCGGCCTTCATTCTCTTTATCGAAATAGTCGCAGCTATTGTCGCACTTATGTCGAGTCTTGTGGGTGCGCCGAACTACGGCATGCTGTTCGCAATCAGCATGGCGGCCGGGCTGGTAGCAGTCGGCTGCGTCATTTATCTCTATTGCAGCGGATCTCGCCTCTTCCTAGCTGGATTAGTTCCGGGCCTCTTGGCTCTATATGTAATTTGCGACGTGGTGCTTCGGCGATTTGCAGGCATCCGTGTCTTAGATCTGTTCTCGTGACGTGACTTGTCTCGCCACCAGCATTGATCGTCGCCAGACATCTGAACCCGACTAAGCTTCCACGATCGTCTTGAAGCCGCCGTATGTCATGCGCTTGGAGTCGACCGGCATCGCCTATTTCAACGCCGCCAATCCGACGCCCAACGTCAGCTTCACCTACGATCCGTACTTCCCGCGGCTCGCCTCGATGACCGACGGCACCGGCACTAGGCCACCTACGTGCCGGTGGGTTCGCTGGGCGCGCTCCAGCTCCAGCAGGAGGGCGGCGCGCTGCCCGCCAGCACCATCACTTCGGCCTATGACGAGCTCGGCTGCCTGAGCGGCCGCACCGTCGCCGGCGCCGAAACCTTCCAGTACCCCGCCGCCGCCGAGCAGATGATGCGAACGATGGCGATCGCCGCTGCCGTTCACGGATGCGGCAATTTCCCCAGATCGACCGGCTGTGGCGGATGCACGCGAAGCAAAGTTCCATTATATAAATCGACATGAAGGTGAAGCAGGAAATCCAGGAGCTTTTTCCCACGCCGCTCTGGGTCGTCGACCTTCCGCCGGCTGACGCCGTGGCCTTCAACGCCAAGCTCAAAGCCGAAATCGAAGCCATCATCACGCCGCGCCCCAAGGTGCCGAGCGGCAGCAACTGGCAGACGCCGCAGGATCTGCACACGCGTCCGGCCTTCGCCGACTTCACCTTGCTGGTCGAGAAGATCGCACGGAGCGTCGCGCAGTATCTGCAGGTCGAGCAATATCCGCTGATGATCACCGGCTGCTGGGCCAACATCAATCCGCCCGGCAGCTATCACCCCACCCACAATCACCCGAACAATTACCTGAGCGGCGTCTACTATGTCGCCGCCGCAGAGACCGGTTCGCATCTCCTTTTTCAGGACCCGCGGCCGGGCCTGATACTGCCCCCGACCGCCAAGCTCGGCCGCGTCACCAGCAACGCCGCCATCACGCAAACCCCACCGGGCCGCATGGTGATATTTCCGTCCTGGCTACGGCACCACGTTCCTTCCAACGAAGGCACGACGGAGCGCATCAGCATCGCGTTCAATCTCATGTTCACGAACTTCGCCGAGTCGCTGTCCGCCCCAAGCTGGAAACCGACGGCCGGCAACGGCTAGCGCGAGACGCTGGAACTTTTGGCGGCCCGCGCCGTTATTGCGCTCATGGCCAGTGATTCGTTGCACGAAGACCCCGTCAAGCTCGGCCCGGAGGTCATCGACCGCCACCGCGCCATCGTCTCCTTGATGGAGGAGCTGGAAGCCGTCGACTGGTACAACCAGCGGGCCAAGGCGACCGAGAATCCCGAGTTGCGCGCCATCCTCGAGCACAATCGCGACGAGGAGAAGGAACATGCCGCGATGGTGCTGGAGTGGCTGCGCCGCGGCGATGCCAAGCTCGACGAGCATCTGAAGACATTCCTGTTCACGGAAGGTCCGATCACCGGGATCGAGAAAGAGATCGCGGAGAAGGGCGGCGAGAAAGACTCCGTAACGTCAGACGGCAGCCTCGGCATCGGCAGTCTGCGGCCGGCAACAGGACAGGCGGCAAAATGAAGAACCATCTGTTCCGCGATCGCGCGCCGATCACCGAGGCCGGCTGGGAAGAGATCGAGAAGGAAGCCAGGCGCACGCTCCGCGCGCTGCTCGCCGCCCGCCGCGTCGTCGACTTCAAGGGCCCGCTGGGCTGGGGCGCGTCGGACGTCGAACTGGGCCGCGCCGATCCGATCGCTTCGCCGCCCAACGCCAAGTCCGTGCAGGCGCGCCTGCGCCGCATCCAGCCTTTGGTCGAGCTGCGCATTGCCTTCGACGTCAGCCGCGCCGAACTCGACGCCATCGATCGCGGCGCCCGCGATCCCGATCTCGACCCGGTCACGGCGGCGGCCCGCGAGATCGCCCTCGCCGAGGATCGCGCGGTGTTCCACGGCTACGCAGCCGCCAGGATCACCGGCATCTGTCCCGCCCAAGCGTCGGTCGCGGTGCCGCTGGGCACCAGCCACGCCGACTATCCCGGTGCGGTCTCCGCGGCGCTGACCAAGCTGCGCGACGACGGTATCGAAGGTCCCTTTGCCGTGGTGCTGAGCGAACGGCTCTACAAGGATCTCTCCTCGCGCACCGACGAGGGCTATCCGATCATCAGCCACGTCCAGCGCCTGGTCGACGGCGACATCATCTGGGCGCCGGGCCTCGATGGCGGCCTGGTGATCTCGCAGCGGGGCGGCGATTTCGAACTGACCGTCGGCCAGGATTTCTCGATCGGCTATCTCGACCACACCGCCGAGCGCGTCAGGCTCTACATCGAGGAGAGTTTCACTTTCCTGATCCTGTCGCAGCAGGCCGCCATCCCGCTCACATCAGGCGGCGGCAAGAAGCGCTAGGTTCGCTGGGAGCGCGCCACTCCAGTGGCGCATCATCGCTTGAGTATGA
>JAUXRT010000045.1 GCA_030681635.1 Reyranella sp. | reverse complement strand
AGGATGCCGAAGTCGAGATATTCCTGGACGTTGGCCGGATTGACGACCGGGATCATGGCGGCCGCAAACACCTGCTCGCTCTGGTGCGGCAGGGTCGAGGACTGGCAGCCGTGATCGTCACCCGCCAGCGCGATGACGCCGCCGTGCGGCGAGGTGCCGGCGGCATTGCCGTGTTTCAGCACGTCCATCGAGCGATCGACGCCTGGGCCCTTGCCGTACCAGATGGAGAACACGCCATCGACGGTGGCGCCGGGGAAGAGGTTGACCTGCTGGCTGCCCCACACCGACGTGGCTGCCAGATCCTCGTTGAGGCCCGGCTGGAAGTGGATGTTGTTTTCCTTGAGGTAGCGCTTGGCCGTCCAGAGCGCGTTGTCGTACATGCCGAGCGGCGAGCCGCGATAGCCCGAGATGAAACCGCCGGTGTTGAGGCCCGCGGCCAGGTCGCGCTGGCGCTGCATCATCGGCAGGCGCACCAGCGCCTGGATGCCGGTGAGATAGACGCGGCCCTTGTCGAGCCGGTAGCGATCCTCCAGCGCGTAGTCGCCGAAAACGAGTGGAACGGACGTGGCGGCGGTGCTCATCGCGGAAGGCCCTCCGGTGCGGCGGCGTAAACGGGCGTTTATCCGCGGTGAGCATAGCGGCCCGGGCCGTCGGGAGGAAAGGCCGCAGGTCCCGTCAGGAGGGGTGAATTTCGCATCCTTATGAGGCGCCGACCGTTATTGGCATGTGGCAAATCGAGGAGGGCGCCATGGCCTATAAAACCATCTTGGTACAGTGCGACGGCGGGCGGGGCATGGAAGTGCGCCTGAAGATTGCCCTCGACCTGGCGGATCGTTTCGGCGGTCATATCGTCGGCCTGCACGTCCGTCAGGGATTCGAGGCGCCGGCGTTCAGCGATGCCGGCTTGGCCATCTCGAACCTCGCCGAGAAGGTTGCCATGGCGAGCGAACGGCCGGTGCTGGTGGTGCCGCACGTCGGTGTGATGAAACCGCCGGGCAAGACCGTGATGCTGTGCTGGAATGACAGCCGCGAGGCTGCGCGGGCGGCAACGGGCGCCCTGCCGCTGCTCGCGGCCGCCGACAAGGTCATCGTCCTGCTCATCGATGCCGCCAATGGCATCGACCGGGAAGAGCCGGGCATCGATGTTGCCGAATGGCTGGCTCGTCACGGTGTCAAAGTGACGATCCAGCGCGACAGCGCCGCCGGCTCAGACGTCGGCGGCGTGATCCTGTCGCGCGCCGCCGATCACGATGTCGATCTCATCGTGATGGGCATCTACGGACACTCGCGCATGCGCGAGATGGTGCTGGGCGGCGCCAGCCGCACGCTGCTGGCCAGCATGACGGCGCCGCTCCTCATCGCCCATTGACGATCTTCGGAGGTGCCCGGCGTCAGTTGCCCAGCGTCAGTTGGTCGGCTTCCGGCCGGCCTTGTAGTTGGCCACCGCCGTCTTGAGCAGGCGGTACTCGGAGCAGCCGAAGACGCAGAGCGAGTCGAGGCGTGCGAGATGCTGCTCGGCCTGGGCCGGCTGGTCGAGCATCAGATAGGCTTCGCCAATGTACTCGTGCGCGCCGAGATGCCGGGGATCGATGGCGAGCGCCTGCTGGTAGTATTGCAGCGAGCCGTTGGCATTGCCGGACTTGCGTGTGGCGAAGCCCATCAGATTGTAGGCATCGGCATTCTTGGGATCCTTGGCCACGACCTGCTGCAGGAGGGGCAGCGCGTTGGCGTAGTCGCGGCCTTCGATCATCGCCTTGGCGCGCGTGTAGTTGGGATCGGCGGGCTTGGCGGCGGGCTGCTCCGCGCCACCACCACCGCCACCGCCGGCGGCGAAGGCGCTGGCCGCGAGGCCGAAGCTGAGACTGGCGATGACAGCAATTAGGGTCGAACGCATGGTGTACCTCCTGATGCGGCGGATTCTTGCTGTGCGGCTGCCGGGGGCAATGAAATTCTTATGACATTGCCGTGAGATCGGCGGCGCTCTTGAACGCGCGCACAGCCAGCCGGCCCTGGCGGCCCCGGATCTCGACGTCGTGGCGGGGGGCCGTCTCCGGGTCCACGCCGGCACTGTCCAGCAGTTCCTGCGACACGACGAGCTCGGCGCCGAATTCCTTGGTCAGGGTCTCGAGACGGCTGGCGGTATTGACGGTATCGCCGATCGCCGTGATCTGGGCCGCGCGCTCGTAGCCCATTTCACCGACGATGGCCGGTCCGGCATGCAGGCCGATCCCGACGCGCAATGGCAGGTCGAGGTCGCCCGACATGGCCTCGTTGAGATCGTCGAGGGCCAGCGCCATGCGCCGCGCGGCATCGAGCGCCTGTCGACACGCTGTCTGGGGATCGGTGGCGAGGCCGAAGATCGCCATCACGCCGTCGCCGATGAATTTGTCGACCCGGCCGCCAGCCGCCTCGATGGCCTGGCCGGTGGCGCGGAAATACCGGTTGAGCAGGAACACCACGTCGTAGGGCAGCTTGCCCTCGGAGATCGAGGTGAAGCCGCGGATGTCGGCAAACAGGATGGCGACGTAGCGCTCGCCGCCATGGGCCTGCGGCTGGCGGCGATAGGCCTCCACCGGGCCGGCCGATGCCGGCAGCAGCGGCGTCACCCGGTAGCGGCCCGGCGGCGGCCGAAGCTGGCAGGCAAGGCGCACATTGTCCGGCGCGCCGATGCGGGAGAGCACCT
>JAUXRT010000037.1 GCA_030681635.1 Reyranella sp. | reverse complement strand
CGAGCGACGCCGCGGCGCGTGTGACGCCGCCCGCCTCGACGACGGCGAGAAAGGCGCGCACCAGCGCCATGTCGAGATCGTTGCGCATTCCCTGATCATAATGGAAAGCGAACGATCATATCAAAAACATTCGTTTTTCTTATTTATCAGGAGGACCTAGCGTCGGCTCCAGGAGGGCTCCTCATGACCACGCAGATCTCCGGCCTCTGGCTGCCGCTCATCACGCCGTTCAAGGACGGCGCCGTCGACTTCGCGAGCTACGAGCGCCTGATCGACCATTACATCGGGCTGGGCGTCGATGGCCTGTTTCCGCTCGGCACGACAGGTGAGTCGCCGGCGCTGGACGAGGCCGAGATCGACGAGCTGGTCGACCGCACCGTGGCGCGCACGGCCGGCCGCGTGCCGGTGTTCGTGGGCGTGGGCGGCAATGCCACGCGCAAGGTCGCCAAGGAGCTGAAGCGGCTAGAACGCTTCGACTTCGCGGGCGTCGTCTCGGTCTGCCCCTACTACAACCGGCCGAGCCAGGACGGGCTGCTGGCCCACTTCCGCAGCATCGCGGCCGCAACAGATCACGCTATCGTGATCTACAACATCCCCTACCGCACGGCCGTGAACCTCTCGAACGATTCGCTGCTCGAACTCGCGGAGGTGCCGAACATCGTGGGCGCGAAGGACAGTTCCGGCAGCGTGGCGCAGTCACTCGAGCTGCTGGCGCGCAAGCCCAAGGACTTCGCGGTATTGACCGGCGAGGATGCGCTTTATTTCACGATGATGGCCAACGGCGGCGACGGCGGCATCCTGGCCGCCAGCCACCTGATGACCGAACGCTTCATCGAGGTCGGCCGGCGCTTCGCGGCCAATGACGTTTTGGGCGCCCGCGCCGCCTGGGCCCCGCTCGCGCAATCCGTGCCGCTGCTCTTCGCCGAGGCCAATCCGATGCCGATCAAGTATCTGCTGTGGCGGCAGGGCCTGATCGCCTCGCCGGAGTGCCGGCTGCCGCTCACGAAGATTTCAGACGGGCTGGCGAAGAAGCTCGACTCGTTCTTCGTCGAACGCGCGGCAGCCTAGCCGCGCGCCTTCAGGAGGTCGCGAATCTCGGTCAGCAGCACCTGCTCCTTGGTCGGCGGGGGCGGCGCGGCGGGAGCGGCGGCCTCTTTCTTCATCATGCGGTTCATGGCCCGGATGATGAGGAACAGCACAAAGGCCACGATCGCGAAGTTGATCGCCACGGTGATGAAGGTGCCGTAGCCCAGCGTGGCACCGGCCTTCTTGGCGGCGTCGTAGGTCGTGGCCTGGCTCGCCGCCGGGGTAAGTCCGATGAAGTAGTTGGTGAAGTCGAGCCCGCCCGCGATGCGACCGATGACCGGCATGATGATGTCGTTGACCAGCGACTCGACGATCTTGCCGAAAGCCACACCGATGATCACGCCGACAGCGAGATCGACGACATTGCCGCGCAACGCGAACTTCTTGAATTCCTGGAGCATGACAGCCTCCGTTGTTGTCAGGATACGCGCAGCCAGACCAGCAGGGCCGAAACCGTGATCACCGAGAAGCCGGTCGACAATAGCACCGCGGCGGTATTCTGCTCGACAGATATATCGAACTGCTTGGCGAGCACGAAGGCATTGGCCGCCGTCGGCAGGGCGGCCATCAGCAGCGCCACCTTTCCCGCCACCGAATTCAGGTCGACGAAGAACGGCAGCACCAGGATCGCAAGCAGCGGCTGCAACAGGAGCTTGATCAAGGTCGCCAACCCCGCCTCGGCGAGGCCGCTCTTGATCGACTTGTCGGAGAGGAAGAGGCCGATGGCGAACAGCGCACAGGGCCCGGCCGCGGCGCCCAGCAGGTCGAGCCATTTCTCGGCCGGCGTCGGGATCGGCAGGCCGATCGCCGAGACGACGATGCCGAGCGCGATCGACATCGGCAGCGGATTGCGCGCGACGTTGAAGGCGGCGCGCAGGAAAGTCTTCACCGGTCCGTGGCCCGCCGCCACTTCGAGCTCGATCAACATGACGCCGAACACCATCGACACCACGGCCGTCACGATCACGGTCAGCATGGCGGGCGGCAGACCGGCTTCGCCGAAGGCGGCGAGGCAGAGCGGCACACCCATGTAGCCGACGTTACCCCACGACGAGGAGATGCCCTGAAGACTCATGGCGGCGAGGCCGCCGCCTGCCCCCGCGCGTCCATGGGCCGCGAGGCGGGTCGAGATCATGCCGACCACGAAGGTGGCGACGACGGCAAGACCGAAGCCCGCCATCAGGGCCGGATCCAGCACGGCCTGCACCGGCGTCCGCGCCAGCGTGCCGAAGAACAGCACCGGCAGGGCGAAGTAGCTCACGAAGGCATTGAGGGCGCCTGTGGCCTCGCCACCCAGGATGCGCCAGCGGCCGGCGAGATAGCCCGCCAGGATGACCCCGAAGATCGGAAACGCGACGTTGAGGATGGCCTGCACGGGGCTCCGATTTCACCTGAGATGAACGATTAAGAATTTGACATAAATGGTACAAATACAATAGCATTTTGGCAGACTATCGAGGCCGCACCGTCCCCGTCGCAAGCGGCCCTGGAGAATAAAAATGCGTCTCTTGCTCGCCAGCGTCGTTGCCCTGGTTGCCGTCGCTTTCGCGGCGCCATCCTTCGCCCAGGACGAGGCCCCGGCGCCCGTCCCCACCGCCAAGCCCAAGGCCGGCACCTCCGCCTATTGCCAGACGCTGAAGAACGCTTCGTCGCGCAGCGCCTGCCTGAAGAAGGTGCACGTGGCCAAGGCGCAGCCCAAGGCCGCGCCAACCAAAACCGCCAAGGCCAAGGCCGCCAAGAAGCCGGTCGCCCCGGCGGCCACCAAGCAGCCCGACTCGGCCCAGCTGCCGCCGGCCGCCGCGCCGGCTTCTGCGCCGAGCGGAACTGTCGCCGTACCGCCGCTGCCGTCGAAGACGATCTAGTTTAGTCTCCGCTCTCCCAAACTGAGGGAGAGCGAGATGGCTGCCCATTCTGCTGCGCTGATTTCGACCGAAGACCTGGCGCGCCGCCTCGGCGCCCCGGCATTGCGCGTCTTCGACTGCACCACCTATCTGAAACCCGGACCCGATGGCCGCTACATCGCCGAGAGCGGGCGCGCCAATTACGACAAGGGTCATATTCCCGGCGCGGCGTTTCTCGACCTCCAGGCCGATCTTTCGGACAAGAGCTCCAAGCTCCGCTTTACCCTGCCATCGCTCGAGGAGCTGACCCGCGCCTTCGCCGCCAAGGGCATCGGCCACGGCACCTCCGTCGTGCTCTACAGCCACGCCTCGCCGGTATGGGCGAGCCGCATCTGGTGGATGCTGCGCGCCATCGGCTTCGACGACGCCGTCCTCCTCGACGGCGGCCTCGACAAATGGAAGGCGGAAAATCGCTCGCTCTCGACCGACGAGACGGTCCATCCGCCGGCAACGCTTACCCTGCGCGGCCGGCCGGAGATCTTCGTCGACAAGACGGCGCTCAAGGGCGCCATCGGCGAGGCCGGCACGCTCACGCTCAATGCCCTCAGCCACGACCAGCACAAGGGCAGCGGCGGCGTCACCTACGGCCGCGCCGGCCGCATCGCGGGCTCCTCCTGCGTGCCGGCGGCCAGCCTGTTTGGGCCGGACAAGGCGCTGAAACCGATCGCCGATCTGCGCGCGGCGTTCGACGGTGTCGGCGCCGCACCGGACAAGCGCGTGCTGGTCTATTGCGGTGGCGGCATAGCAGCCACGCTCGACGCCTTTGTCCTCACCGCAATGCTG
>JAUXRT010000035.1 GCA_030681635.1 Reyranella sp. | reverse complement strand
GCCGCTATCGGCCGGCCAAGGACGTCTTTGCAGACCTGCGCAAGCGTCTGAACGCGCGCAAGACCGCCAAGTGAAGAAATTCGCGATCGTTGTGGACGCCGACGCCGAGCACGATCTCGAGGAAATCGCGGTCTACATAGCCGAGCATGATTCGATCGAACGGGCGATCCATGTCACCACCAAGATCGAGCAGACCCTTGCGACGCTGGCCGCGTTCCCCAATCGCGGCGCGCATCCGAAGGAGCTGATCGACTACGGCAATCGCGACTTTCGCGAAGTCTCTTTCAAACCCTACCGTATTCTTTACCGCGTCCTGCCGAAGGAAATCGTCAACGTCGTGCTGATCGCCGATGGTCGACGCGATATGCGCACCTTGCTGGCCAGACGCCTGCTGGGCGCCTGACCCGGCGCTGGTCGAACGGTCCAGGCGGGGCTATTGGTCGATACCTCACCTGAATGGATGTTCACCATATGCTTCCGCTCTCCGACACCCTCGTCCTCGATCTCACGCAGGTCATCGCCGGTCCCACCGCCGGCCAGATCCTGGGCGACATGGGCGCCGACGTCATCAAGGTCGAACCGCTCCAGGGCGAGCATTTCCGGCCGCACTTCGGCGGCGCCTGGGTGCCGTCGATGAACCGCAACAAGCGCGGCCTCGCTCTCGACCTGCGCACGGAGGGCGGCCGCGACGTGTTGATGCGGTTGGTACGTAAAGCCGACGTGTTCATGGAGGCCTTCACGCCGGGCGTGATCGACAAGCTCGGTTTCGGCTGGGACGTCGTGTCGAAGGCGAACCCGAAGCTGGTCTATGCCTCGGTCTCCGGCTACGGCCAGACCGGCCCCTACTCCAGCCGCCCCGGTTACGATCCCTGCATCCAGGCCGAGATCGGCCTGATCGAGGCGACCGGCCCGACCGGCGGCGAGATGTGCCGCGTCGGCACCGCGGCGGTCGACTATTCGACCGGTCTCGCCTGCGCCGGCGGCATCGCCTTCGCCCTGCTCGGCCGCCACAAGACCGGGCGCGGCCAACGCCTCGACCTCTCGCTGTTCGACGTCGGCGTGCACCTGATGAGCCACTGGATCACCAACCATGGCCTCACCGGCGAGGACCCGGTGCGCATGGGCACCGGCAATTCGATCCTGTTTCCGCTCCGCGTGTTCGAGACCAAGACCAAGCCGATCTACATCGCCGGCACCAACGACCCCTTCTGGAAGGTCCTGTGCAAGGCGCTGGGCTGCGAGGAGTGGCTGGCCGATCCACGTTTCGCCACCAACGAGGGCCGCGTCGCCCATCGCGCCATTCTCGAGCCGATGATGGAGGCGCATTTTGCCGAGCATACCTGCGAGGCGCTCCTGGACATCCTGCTGCCCGCCGGCATGCCCTGCTCGGCCGTCCAGAAAGTGAGCGACCTGATGGACAACGAGCATGCGAAGGCGCGCGGCAGCATCGTCGAAGTCGACTATCCCGGCCTCGGCCCGGTGAAGGCCGCGTCCAATCCCATAAGACTTTCCGAGGCGCCTCTGGAAGTGAGGCGCCTGGCCCCTCGGATCGGCGAGCACACGATCGAGATCATGCGCGGCGTGGGCTATAGCGACTCCGAGATCGCGGCGCTGCGCGACTCCAAAGCCATCGGTACGACATGAGGGGTGCCCCATGAAGATCGTCTATTCCGACAAGCACGCCCAGCACGACCCGCAGACCTTCATCGTGCGCGGCGTAAAACAGCGCAGCGCCGAGCAACCCGAGCGTGCGACGCGCCTGCTGGCGGCGGCCACCGGCGCCGGCCACGACGTCATCGGACCCAAGGCCTTCGGCAGCGGCCCCGCCGCCGCGGTCCATACACCCGAGTACATCGATTTCCTGAAAGTCGCCGCGCGCGAGTGGGCGAAGCTGCCGGGCGCCTCGGACGAGGTCGTGCCCAACGTCCATCCGGCGCGCCAGCCCGCGACCTATCCCAAGGCGCTGGCCGGCCGCGCGGGCTGGCACCAGGCCGACATGGCCTGCCCGATCGGCCCCGGCACCTGGGACGCAGCCCTTGCCGCCACTGAGGTCGCCGCGACCGCGGCCGATCTCGTGCTGGGCGGCGCGCGCGAAGCCTATGCGCTCTGCCGGCCGCCCGGCCACCACGCCTTCGCCGACATGGCGGGCGGCTTCTGCTTCCTCAACAACTCCGCCGTCGCCGCGCAGCACCTGCGGTCGAGGCACGCGCGCGTCGCCGTGCTCGACGTCGACGTGCACCACGGCAACGGCACGCAGGGCATCTTCTACGAGCGCGCCGATGTGCTCACCGTGTCGATCCATGCCGATCCGGCCAACTACTATCCTTATTTCTGGGGCCACGCGCACGAAGCCGGCGCCGACGTGGGCGACGGCTTCAATCTCAACCTGCCGCTGCCGCTCGGCTCCGCCGACGCACCGTGGCTCGCCGCGGGCGACACGGCGCTGGCCCGCATCTCAGCCTTCGCGCCGACCGCCCTGGTCGTGGCGCTCGGCCTCGACGCCAGCGAAAGCGATCCGCTGCAGGGCCTCAAGGTGACCGGAGCCGGCTTCCATGCCATGGCGGCGAAGATCGCGCAGCTCGGCCTGCCGACCGTGCTGGTCCAGGAAGGTGGCTATCTCGGCGACGATCTCGGCCGCAACCTCGTCCAGTTCCTGGCCGGCTTCGAGAAGGGCCGCGCCTAAAAGGGCTCGCTGCTGCGACGAAGCGGCTGCTTCGTCAATCCACCTGTGCGCCCGCGATGGCCACGACGGCGCGCCATTTGACGATCTCGGCCTCGACGAACGCCTTGGTCGCGGCGGGCGTCAACGCGTCGCTTGCTTCCATGTTGAGCGCCTTCAGCCGTTCCGCCAGCGTCGCGTCGGCCAACGCCTTGTAGACAGCCACGTTCAGACGCTCGACGATTTCGCGCGGCGTGCCGGCCGGCGCGGCCACGATGTTCCAGGTGCCGCCGACGAAGTCGGGCAGTCCGGCTTCGGCCATGGTCGGAATGTCGGGCAGCACGGTGCTGCGCCGTTCGGCCATCAGCCCGAGCGGCACGAGCTGGCCCGCCCTGATGTTCTCCATGACCGGCCCCAGCGTGGCGAACATGAAGGCATGGCGACCGGCCAGCAGGTCCTGCAAAGCCGGTCCCGTGCCACGGTAGGGCACATGCAGCACATCGACGCCGGCGCGCGTCTTGAAAAGCTCGCCGGCCAGGTGATTCGTGGTCCCGTTGCCGGACGAGGGGTAATTCGCCTTGCCGGGCTCAGCCTTCAGCTTGGCGATCAGCTCCTTGAGCGTGCGCGCCTGGCCCGGCGGCACCAGCAATGCCATCGGCGCCAGTCCCACCAGCGCGACGGCCTCGAAGTCGTTCACCGGATGATAGGGCAAGCTCTTGTAGAGCGAGATGTTGATGCCGTGCGTCGCCGCCGTTCCGAACAGCAGCGTGTATCCATCGGCCTTCGACTTGGCCACGAACTCCGTGCCGACGTTGCCACCGGCGCCGCCCTTGTTCTCGATGATCACCTGCTGGCCGAGGTCGGCCGCCATGCCGACGGCCACCACGCGGGCGATGAGATCCGTCGGCCCGCCCGGCGGGAACGGCACGACCAGCCGCACAGGCTTGTCGGGATACTGCGCGAGCGCGCTCGCGCTCGACAGCAGCAGCACGGCCAAACCGGCCAGAATTGCCTTCAGCCTGGACATTTCAATCAACCTTCGCGCCGGCCAGCCGGACGACCTCGCGCCACTTCGTAATCTCGGAGGTCACGAAAGCGCGGGTACTGGTCGGGGTGGAGTCTGTGACGGATTCGATGCCGAGCTGCTTCAGCCGCTCGGCAACCATTGGGCCCTCGAGTGCCTTGTTGATGGCCGCGTTCACGCGGCCGACGATTTCCTTCGGCGTTCCAGCAGGAGCGGCAATCACGTTCCAGGTCCCACCGACGAAATCCGCCAGGCTGGCTTCGGCCGTGGTCGGCACGTCGGGTCGTGCCTGGCTGCGCTTGTCGGCCATGATCGCCACCGCATAGAGCTTGCCGGCCTTGATCTGCTCCAGCGACGTGCCGAATGAATCGAACATGAAGGTCACGCGTCCGGCCATGAGATCCTGCAGGGCCGGTCCCGAGCCGCGATAAGGCACATGCACGGCATCGACGCCGGCGCGGGTCTTGAAGAGTTCGCCCGCGAGGTGATTGGTCGTCCCGTTGCCGGATGAAGCATAAGTCGCCGTGCCAGGAGCCGCCTTCAGCTTCGCGACCAGCTCCTTCAACGTGCGCGGCTGGCCGGGCGGCACCAGCAGCACCATGGGCACAAGCCCCCCAAGCGCAATCAGTTCGAAGTCCTTCAGCGGGTCATAAGGCAGGGTCGCGTAGAGCGAGACATTAATGCCGTGCGTGGCTGCAGTGCCGAAGAGAAGCGTATAGCCATCCGGCTTCGACTTGGCGACGAGATCGGTGCCGACCGTGCCGCCTGCGCCGGCCTTGTTCTCGATCACAACCTGCTGGCCGAGCTGCTCGGCCAAACCGACGGACAGGACCCGGGCAAAGACGTCGGTCGGTCCGCCTGGCGGGAAGGGCACAACCAATCGCACCGGCTTGTCGGGATATTGCGCCATCGCACTTGCACAGGACAGCACCAGCGCAAGGCCCGCGGCCAGCGCGCGCTTTGTCAGTTGCATCATTTCTCCAGCTCTTCTCGTTGTGCCTTGGATGACGAAGAGTGTGTCAGTGGTTCGTTACCCCCGTCATCGTGACGAAGCTGTACGACGGCGGACGCGGGCTGGAGCGCCACTTGTCCATGTCTTCGTAACGATCGCGAAGCGCGTCGGGAAAATCGGCGAAGGCCGACGTGCGAAGCCAGAGCCGCAGCAGATGCCGCTTTTTGGCCTCCTCATGGTGATCCTCGTAGGCTGTGCGCGAATGAAGCACGCAGTAGTTGTTCACAAACTGCATGTCGCCGCGCTCAAGCTTCATGTCGAGACGGAAGGTGGGATTCTTGCACAAGGCCGCGACTGCATCGAGAGCCTCGATCTGCAGCGGCGTGAGACGCGGCACTTCGTCGAAGCGCTGGGCCGAATTGATGAACGTCCGATTGAAGCGATTGAACATCCTGCCCTTGTGCCAGATGAAGACCGGCGAGACGTAGTAGGGCTTCTGGCCGTCCGACTCCTCGCCACGGCGATCGGCATAGAAGGGCTGGGTCAGCACCTTGGCAAGATCGGGGCGCGAGCGCAGCAGCGCATTGTAGACCGAGATCGAACTCGCCACGGCCGACAACCCGCCGTTCTTGGCGGTCTCCAGACAGCAGAGGCCGACGATGTCGCAGGAGTCGTTGTGGAAGGGCAGCAGCGATGCGGTCTGGTAGCCACGGGCGTGCATATCCTTGTACTGGTCGCGGCCGAGATCGCGGACGTGGCCCAGGACGTCGCCCTGTGCATTCTGCGCGACGGCCCGGCCGAGATGCGCACCGATGCCCCAGTAGATGAGGCCCATCTCTTCGGTGCTGTAGCGGTCACGCGGCAATCCGCAGATCAACATGACGCCAAGTCCGCTCTCGATCTCGGTCTGGAGCAGGCGAAGCGTCCGGGCAAAATTCTTGAGTGGAAAGTGATCCTTCCCGACGTCGGGAATCTGCTGTCCGGTCGACTGCAGGTGACGAAGGGCGGCGTCGATCTCGGCGATCTCCTCCCCATTCAGCCTGTAAATCCAGTCGTCGCTGTCCTGCATGTCGCGGCCAAGCCAGGCGGCACGGGAAATGACTTCGTTGAGCTCGACTTCTTCCATAGCCGCCTCCATCGTCTAAATGTCGACATTATTAATTGTGGACATTCCAGCAAGTCCCTGGTGGAAGCAAGTGGAAAAGACAGCTAGAGCAATCAACCGATGGCCGGCCCACCGCGTAGCACCTACGAAATCTATTCGACTCTGCCCGCGCAGATCGCGGTGCGGATTGGTCAGGCCATTGTCGAGAATGAATTCACACCGGGTCAGAAACTGCGCGAAGTCGATCTGGCGGCGTCTTTCGGCGTGAGCCGTGCGTCGGTGCGCGAAGCACTGCGCATCGTTGAGCATGAAGGCCTGGTGACCATCCTGCCGCAGCGGGGCGCGCAAGTGACCTCCCTCTCCGCCCAGGAGGTACAGGACATCTTCGAGATTCGCGCGCAGCTGATTGGGCTGGCCTGCCATCGCCTGACGCAGGTCCTCTCGCCCGACATGCGCAGCCAGCTCGACCAGTTGCTCGAGGGTCTCCGCCGCTCGCTCGATGACGGCGAAGCATACGCGCGCGCCAGTCAGACCATCAGCGAGTTCTGCGTTCGTCATGCCGGCAGCCGCCGTCTTGCCGACCTGGTGCTGTCGTTCGGTCGGCAAACCGCACGCTATACCCGGCTCAGCCTTTCAACGCCCGACCGTCGCCGACAATCCTTCGCCAACTGGCAGGCCAAGGTGGCGGCTCTGATCGAAGGAGATGCTGCGACTGCCGAGCGCCTCGGCCGCCAGCTCGTTCTCGACACGCGCGACGCGGCTTTGAGCCTGCTGACGGATGGTGGCTGACCGCCGGATACCGCCCCCGGGATCATTGGCTTGGCCACGGTCCCTGCCTTAGTGTCCTTGCCGTCCCTGCTGACGTCGACAGGGACCACGTTTCCTGGACCGCTCATTATCACGGAGCAGCGACATGGCGCGAACGATTGCCGATCTGATGGCCGAGACCCTGCACGCGGCCGGCGTGAAGCGGATCTACGGCGTCGCCGGGGATTCCCTGAACGGCTTCACCGATTCGCTGCGCCGCATGAAGGACATCGACTGGGTCCACATGCGCCACGAGGAGGCCGGCGCCTTCGCGGCCGGCGCCGAGGCCCATCTGACCGGTGAGCTCGCCGTCTGCGCCGGCAGCTGCGGCCCCGGCAACATGCATCTGATCAACGGCCTGTTCGACTGCTACCGCAGCCGCGTGCCGGTGCTGGCCATCGCCGCCCATATCCCGAGCAACGAGATCGGTGGCCACTATTTCCAGGAGACGCACCCCGAGCAGCTGTTCGCCGAGTGCTCGCACTATGTCGAGACGATCTCCAATCCCGACCAGATGCCGCGCGTATTCGACAAGGCAATCCGCATCGCCGTCGCCCAGCGCGGCGTGTCGGTGGTGGTCATCCCGGGCGACGTGGCGCTGCAGACGACGTCCGCCAAGGCAGCGGGCTGGCTGGCGCCCAAGCCGCCGGTCGTGCGCCCGTCCGACTCCGAGCTCGACGCCCTGGCGGCCCTGCTGAACGACGGCCAGAAGATCACTCTGATGTGCGGCGCGGGTTGCGCCGGCGCCCACGACGCGGTGATCGAGCTGGCGCGGACCCTGAACGCGCCGATGGTGCATTCGCTGCGCGGCAAGGAATATGTCGAGTACGACAATCCCTTCGACGTCGGCATGACCGGCCTGATCGGCTTCGCCTCGGGCTACGCGGCAATGAAGGAATGCGACACGCTGCTGCTGCTGGGCACCGATTTCCCCTACCGGCAGTTCTATCCCGAGCATGCCAAGGTGGCGCAGGTCGACATCAGGCCCGAAAGCCTCGGCAACCGCTGCCGGCTCGACATCGGCGTGGTGGGCAATGTCGCCGACACGATCGCGGCCCTGCTGCCGCGCCTGAAGCCCAAGACGGACCGCGTCTTTCTTGACGCGGCCCTCGCCCACTACGGCAAGGCGCGCGCCGACCTCGACAGGCTGGCCGAGAACAAGCCGGGCAGCGGCAAGATCCATCCGCAATACGTCGCCCGGCTGCTGAGCGAGCTCGCCGACGACGACGCCGTCTTCACCTGTGATGTCGGCACGCAATCGGTATGGGCGGCGCGCTACCTGAAAATGAACGGCAAGCGGCGGCTGATCGGCTCGTTCAACCACGCCTCGATGGCCAATGCGATGCCGCAGGCGATCGGCGCCCAGGCCTCGCACAAGGGCCGGCAGGTGATCTCGATGTCGGGCGACGGCGGCTTCGCCATGATGATGGGCGATTTCATCAGCCTCTCGCAGCTCGGCCTGCCGGTGAAAGTGGTGGTGCTGAACAACGGCACGCTCGGATTCGTCGAACTGGAGATGAAGGCGAGCGGCTTCCTCGATACCGCCGTCGACCTGAAGAACCCCAACTTCGCGGCGATGGCCGAGGCGATGGGCATCAAGGGCATCCGCGTGGAAGATCCGCAGAAACTGGAAGGCGCGCTCAAGGAGGCGCTGGCGCACAAAGGCCCGGCGCTGGTCGACGTGGTGAGCGCACGCCAGGAACTGGTCATGCCGCCCAAGGCGACGCTCGACCAAGCCTATCATTTCGGCCTGTTCACGCTGAAGGCGGTGATGGACGGCCGCGCGTCCGAACTGGTCGATCTCGCCCGGACGAATCTCAGGATTTGACCCGGCTCAACAATCGAGCAGCCCTATTCTGCCGACCGTTTCATTGGGTCTCGCCTTTCCACCTGAGCAGCGACGTCTCCGCCCAGGCCACGACAAAGTTCAGCAAAAGACCGATCATAGCCAGCACCAGGATGGTGCCCAGCACGCCCTCGGCGTGGAAGCTCGCGGCATAGAAGGAGATGCGTTGGCCGAGCCCCATGCGGGCCGAGATCATCTCGCCGACCACGACGGCCAGCAGCGCGTAAACCACGCCCAGCCGCATGCCGCCGAAGATCGCGGGCACGGCGCCGGGCAGCATCACCTTCCAGAACAGCTGACGGTCGGTGGCGCCCAGCGCCCGCATGGTCAGGGTCAACTCGCGGTCGAGCGACTTGATGCCCGCCTCGGTGCTCAGCATCAGGATGAAGAACACCAGACTGACCGCGAGCGCCACCTTCGAACCTTCGCCAACGCCGAACCAGATGATGAACATCGGCGCCAATGCCACGCGCGGAAGGACGTTGAGAATCGTCAGGAACGGGTTGCTGACGTCGGCAACGAACGGGAACTGCATGCGCACGATGCCAGCCGCGACGCCGGCCACAGCCCCGATGGCGAAGCCCGCCAAAGTCTCGCGCAACGTCACCGCGATATGAGGCCAGATGCTGCCATCGCGGAATTCCGCGACCAGGAAGGCCCAGATGGCACTGGGCTGCGAGAAGAAGAAGGGGTCGATCAACCCCGTCACGACGGCCCATTCCCAGAGGCCAAGGAACAGCGCAAGCACGACGGCGCGGGTCAGCCACACCGAGAAGGACCGCCGCCGCCGCCGCGCGACGCGGTCGGCCTCGCTCTTCGCCAACGTGTCGAGTACGCGCTGGGCGCTGGCTGGACTGGACTGGATTGTCATGGCGCGGCCTCCCCCGCCTTCAGCGCCTGCCACACCTGCTCGCTCAGCTTGAGATAGCGCTGGTCGAAACGGATGCGCTCCGGGTCGCGCGGCCGCGGCAGGTCGATTTCGATGTCGGCCTGGATGCGGCCGGGCCGCCTTGTCAGCACGATCACGCGGTCGGCCAGCGCCACCGCCTCCGAGAGATCGTGGGTGACGAACAGCACCGTCTTGCGATCACGCTCCCAGACGCGCAGAAACTCGGCCTGCAGCATCAGCTTGGTCTGCGCATCGAGGGCGGCGAACGGCTCGTCCATCAGGAGCGTGTCGGGATCGATAGCAAGCGTGCGGGCCAGCGCCACCCGTTGGCGCATGCCCTGCGAGAGCTGCCACGGCCAGGCGCGACCGAAGGAACTGAGCCCGATCATCTCGAGCAGGCGGGTGCCGTGGCGCTCCCTCTCCTCGGCCGGCACGCCGCGCAGCTCCAACCCAACCTCGATATTGTGTCGCGCCGAGCGCCAGGGCAGCAGGCCATCGCGAGCGAACATGTAGCCGGTGCGGCGCGACGGCTTGGTGACACGCTCGCCGTCCACCAGGACCGTGCCGCCGACCGGGTGGACCAATCCCGCCGCCATGTTGAGGATCGTGGTCTTGCCGCAGCCGCTGGCCCCCACCAGGGCAAGGAACTGCCCCTTGGGCACGTTGAACGAAACGTCGTCGAGCGCCAGCACCGGCTTGCCGTCGGGACTGGGAAAGGCGTGCGACACGCCCTCGACGCGGATGGCGAAATCGAGAGCGGCACCTGTCGCGGCGGCAGGCGGAATGGCGGCGTCCATTGGGCCTACGATCGCTGATCTTTGCCGCCCAACGCGCGGTCGGCGAGGTCGGCGGGCGCGGCGCGACCGGCATCGGTAAAGGCCCGCTTCACCGCCTCGACGCTGGGGCTGAAGATGGTCTTGCGGTTCTCGCGCGTCCATTCGTTGGAGGCGCGCAGCGCGGTCAGCGAGTCCTGAAACTCCGGCATGACGTAGCGCGCGAACAGTTCGTAGCTTCGCATCGTATCCTCACGATTGGCCCACTCATGGGCGCGGAACAACACCCCGCCGAACCCACCCTGGCTCAACTCGTAAAGCCTGCGGATACCACGCACCACCAACTCGGGCGAGCCGACCAGGGTCGTGCCCATCTTCACGCCATCGCGCAGCGGATCGTCGGAACGGCCGGCTGGCCGGCCGAGCGTCTTGTCGAAATACTCGAGCGTCTCGGCGCGCTCACCGCGCCGCACCTGGGCCAGGGCCGTTTCGTCGTCCTCCGCGACATGAACGTTGACCACGATGCGCCACTTGGCGCGCGTCACCGTCTTGCCGTGCTCGGCTGCGGTCGTCTCGGCGATCTGCCACTGCTTGGCAAGCGCGTCGGGGCCGCCAGGCAGGCCGGCGCCGATCGACAACACGCCGAGCCCGTGCTTGCCCGCCGCGATCATGCCCGAGGGCGTGATGGTGCTCGCCACCACGACCGGAAAATGCGGCCGCGTGTAGGGCGCGAGGTGCAGTCGCGCGTCGCGCAACTCGAACCAGTCGGTCTTGACCGTCACCGGCTCGCGACACGCAAGCAGGCGCATGATGACCTCAAGGGCCTCGTCCATGCGCTGGCGCTGCAGCGCCGGCGGGATGTTGAGCATGTAGGCGTCGGACGTCAGCGCCCCCGGCCCGCACCCCAGCATCACCCGGCCACGCGTCATGTGATCGAGCTGCACGAAGCGGTTCGCGACCATCAGGGGGGTGTGATACGGCAGACTGGTCACGCCCGAGCCCAGCTTGATGCGCTTGGTGCGTGCCGCCGCGGCGGCGATCATCAGCTCGGGCGAGGAGACGAGCTCCCAGCCGCCGGAATGATGCTCGCCGATCCACACCTCGTCATAGCCGAGCTGATCGAGCCATTCGATCAACTCGAGATCGCGTTCCAGGGCGAGGGTGGGATTCTCACCCAGGCGATGGAACGGCCCGAGGAAGATACCGAACTTCATGGCGTCATCTGTCATCGGACCATCCCCCGTCGTTCGGCCTACTTGAGGTACTTGGCGGCGCCGGACCAGGCGAGTTGCTCGCAGGTCTGAACCTGGTCGGGCTTGATCAGGCCATTGTCGACTTGGAACTTGCCGACATTGGCCGTACCCGGGCAGTTGAACTTGACGTTGAAGACAGCGCCCAGCCGCTTCAGGACACCTTTCATCTGCTCAGCCGTCAGGGCCTTGTTGTACTTCGACCACACCGCCGCCACCTTCTCGACGTTGGCCGGATCGCGCACGAAGGCGATCGCCTCCTCCTGCGCCGCCTGGAAACGCTTCATCATCTCGGGGTTCTTGTCGGCGTGCGACTTGGTCGAGTGGTAGACGCTCGACGTCCAGGAGGCGAACTCCGGGATGGTCTTGTCGGCCTGCAGGTCGAGCAGCACACGGCCGCCCAGCGCCTCCAGGGCGGTCTGCACCGGCTCGATCGCCATCACCGCGTCGAGCTGGCCCGCCTTGAAGGCCGCCACCGCATCGGGGCCAAGGCCAACCGCCAGGAAGGTGGCGTCCTTATCCGGGTTCATGCCGGCGTCGCGAAAGAAGCGACGCGCAAAGTTGTGGCCGTCGGAGCCGATCGCCGGCACGCCGATCTGCTTGCCCTTGAGGTCGTGGATCATCGCGGGATAACCCGCGCCCTTGCTGGGCGTCGCCACGCCCTTGCCGACGACGATGCTCCAGACATGGGCCGGGTAGTTGTCGACGATGGCGACCAGATCCTTGCCGCGGCTGTTGACCAGCATCATGTTGCCGGGGCTGTTGCTCATCAGGTCGACGGCGCCGCTGAACAGGGCCGCGGTGGCGTCCGGTGCGGCACGGAAATCGATCAAGCTCACATTGAGGCCGTGCTTGGCGTAGATGCCGAGATCCTTGGCGACGTAGGTCGGCACCGTCACGAGCGCGCCGGTGTAGACCGCAACATTGGCATTGATGGGCTGGGCCACAGCCGCCAGCGGCAGTTGGCCCAGCGCGATGGCCGAGAGGGCCATCAAAGTGCGTCGCATGAACATTGTCTTCTCCCGATTGTTGGTCGTTTCCTCTGGTCTCTTCTTACATTGACGCCTTGTCGCCGAGGCGGATTGCCCCGTCGCTCGCCAGGGCGGCGATCTCCTCGGCACCGAGCCCCGCCTGGCGCAGAATGTCGGCGGTATCGGCACCGAGCTGCGGTGCCGGCATCGACGGCCCCGTTGCCTCACCGAGCCCCGACAATCCTGATCCAAGCTGGAAATGACTGGTCGCCCCGTAGTCGGTGCGGTCGATCGCAAGATCGACATGCTGGCCGGCTCGGGCCTCGCGCAGAAACTCCGCCAGCGAACGCACGCGCGCCGCCGGCACGCCGCCCTGGTTCAGCCGTTCCTCGAGGCCCCCCGCGCTGTGCCGCTCGAAAGCCTTCTCCAGACAAGCCGCAAGTTGAGCGCGGTCGACCGCCACGACGTTGGTTGTCAGGCCCTGGCCGACCTGCGAGACCAGCGCCGGGTCATCGGCGACATCGTCGAGGCCGATCGTGGCGCACAAGGTGCGGAACTGCGCCATTGTGTTGGCCGCCACCGCGAGCCAGCCGTCAGCGCAGCGGAAAGTGGCGGCGCCTGGCGAGCCGCTGAAGCCGCGATTGCCCGACCGCGGCCCGTCGCGTTCCGTCGACAGCACGCGGCTCACCAGCGGACGCATGAGCTGCAGCGCCGACTGGGCCAATGACGCATCGACATGGCTGCCGGTGTTGCTGGTGTTCCGCCGATGAAGTGCGGCGAGGACGGACATGGCACCGAACAGGCCGGTGGCGATGTCGATCACCGGAAACCCGACCTTGGCCGGTGGTCCGTTGTCTTCACCGCTCACCATCATCATGCCGGTCAGCGCCTGCACCACCTGGTCGTAGGCGCCGAAACCGCTCCACGGGCCGGTGCGGCCGTAGCCGGAGATCGAGAGATAGATGATGCGCGGGTTGACGGCACGTACCGCCTCATAGCCCAGCCCGAGCCGCTCGGCGGTGCCGGGGCGGAAATTCTCGATGAACACGTCGGCGTCGCGCAGCAGCTCGAGCAGCACGTCACGCAGGCGCGGGTTCTTGAGGTCGATCGCCAGCGATTTCTTGCCGGCATTCAACGCGGCAAACGTCGTCGAAATTTCCGGGTCGGGGCCGGCATCGACGTAGCGCATCACGTCGGGCGCGCGTGGATTCTCGACCTTCAGCACATCGGCGCCCAGGGCGGCGAGATAGTGAGACGCGGCAGGCCCGGCAATGACGTGCGACAGATCGATGACCCGAAGATTCGCTAGGCTTTGCAAATTGTTTCGTCCCTCGGAGTGGCGTTCGTTGACACCTTTCGAGGAGCCTAGAGTTTTCCGGTGATAAGCAGATAATACCATTTACCGATAACTCGATAGAGATTGCCTATCTCATGCCCACCCTCGCCTCCGGCCTCGCCCCCAGTCTCGCCATCGACCAGCTCCGCCTGCGCGCGCTGGTGCTGGTTGATACCCTGGCCGAGACCGGATCTCTGCATCAGGCGGCGCGGCACATGAACACGTCGCAGCCCGCGCTCACCGTCATGCTGCAGGAAGTCGAGCGCATCCTGGGCGGTAAGCTGTTCGAGCGGTCGCGCCGCGGCCTCACCCCGACGGAGATGGGCAGCTATACAATCCGCCAGGCCCGGCTGATCCTGGCCGACCTGAGGCGCGTGCAGAGTGAAATCGCCGCCGGCCACGAAGGCCAGACCTTGCTGCGGGTCGGCGCACTCCAGCTTCTGATGCTGGAGATCGTGCCGCGCGCACTCGGCTTCCTCCGACGCACCATGCCGTCCCTGCGCATCGAATTCGAGGAAGGAGCGGCGAGCGATCTTCTAGCGGCACTGGCCGATGGGTCTCTCGACCTTGTACTGGGTCGCATGTTGCCCGAGTTCGCCGCCAATACCGACCTTCAGCCCGCCTTCCTGTTCACCGAGTCGTACTGCATCGTCGGCGGCGCCCACCACCCTTTGGCCGGCCGACGGAAGATCCTCTGGCCGGAACTTCAGGCGGCCGACTGGATCCAGCCTCCGCCCAACACCGCACTGCATGACTACTTCATCGACAGCTTCCTGCGCCACGGCCTCAAGCCACCACAGTCGATCTACCAATCGGCGTCGTTCTACTCTTGCATCGCCATCCTGCGAACCTCGGACTGCCTCATGATGGTCCCGCGCGAAGTCGGGCGGCATTTCGCGAACCAGTCGGGGATTCGCATCCTGTCGGTCAAAGTCGGTGAAGCCTCGGCGCCATTCTCTATCATCAAGCGCCGATCGCGCGCCGAGACCCGCGGCGTGCTTGCGTTCGAGACGGCCGTCCGACGCGCACTGCGCGACATACGCTAGATTTCATCGTTGTTTGAGCGCCACGGCCGCCAGCTCGGCCACGGCGAGGTCGAGCGTGGGCGTGTCGCCGTCGCCCAGGATCCAGACGGCGGAGAGACTCGCGAAGGCGAGCGTCCACTGCAGCAGGCGGGTGCGGTCGAGCGCGGCTGCTTCGGCGATGACCCCGACCTGGCGTGCAAAGCGGCCCGGCGCCAGGGCGACCGCCTCGTCGGGATCGCGCAGGATGTTGACGAAGTCGAAGGTGCGCTCGCCGAGCAGGCCCTTGGGATCGATGACGATCCAGCCGCGCGGCCCGGCATCCAGCACGTTCTCGTGGTGGATGTCGCCGTGCAGCACCACGATCTCCTGCGGATGAGCCAGAAGCTCGCGCGCGACCGCCCTTCCCTCGGCGATGATGCCCGCCTGTCCATGAGCCTGCAGCAGCGGTTCGAACCAGTCGTCGAGCGACACGAGATCGGGCGGCAGCGGGGCGCGATGGTCGTGCAGGCGTCGCGTGGCCGCGCAAAGAATGCGCGTGGCCTCGTCGTCCTGGCCCGCGCGCGCCATCGCTGCCAGCGAGCGCGGGCCGGTTGCCCGTTCAAGGAGCAGCACACCATCGTCCTCGGCGAGTACGCGCGCGGCACCATCGCCGCTCCACCAGGCCATCAGCCTGCCGCCGCGCCGCTCTTCCTGTTCATGGGCAAGCTTCAGCATGGCCGGCATGCCGTTGCAGCGCACCGGCAGCAGAACGCTGGAGGGGGTGATGATCTCGCGGCCGTCGGTAACGAGTCCCCAGCGCGCCAAATAATCGTCGGGCTTCAGCCTCCGCCCTCGCCGCCGACGGCGATCACCGTCAACTTCTCCGGCAGCTGTTCCTTCACGATCTCGACCGAGCGCCGGTCGGGCCAGACGAAATCGGCGTCGAGCGTGGTCATCAGGCTCTCGAAACGGTCGAGCTGCCCGCGGCCCCAGTAGTGCATGGGCAGCACGACGCGGGGCTGGATCTGGCGGATCACGTCGACCATCAGCGGCATGCCCATGGTGTAGGAGCCGTCGATCGGCACCATCAGCACGTCGATGCGGCCGAGTTCCTCGAGATGTTCCTTGGTCAGGCGATGGTGCAGGTGGCCGAGATGGGCGATGCAGAGATCGCCCACGGCGTAGATGAAGATCGAGTTGCCGTTGATGCGGGCCGAGCCGCCGCCCCAGTCGCGGGCGTTGGTCGGCACGTTCCACACCTTCATGTCCTTCAGCGTGACCTCGTGCTTGGCCTCGCTCTCGCCCGGCTGGCTCGGCCAGCCGCGCAGCACGTAGGTGATGCCGTCCTCCGGCGTGTCGGTGAAGTGCGTGTCGTGGGCGTTGTTCATGGTGACGATGTCGGGCCGGCGGCCGAAACCGTTGACGCCGTTGTAGTCGGTGATGGCGCGCACGCCCTGCGGCGTGTCGATCTGGAAGCTGGAATGGCCGACGAAGGTGACGACCACACGGTTGGGCGATATGTCGGCCGCAAATTTGAAACCATCGAGCGAGGCGATCTGCACACCTGCTCCCAGCTGCACCAGGTTCTGCGAGCAGCGCGCCAGGGCGGGGCCCGCCAGCAGGGCGAAGGCGGCCCCGAGCAGGGCAACAATTGGAAAACGAAGGGTCATTCGGCCTCCGGGGCAGGACGGCAGCTTCATCCAGAAAGCAGGCGCTGTGCCAGCACGGACTCCCGTTGACTCCCTGTCTGAATCTATTTAGAACAAAAGCAGAACAACTTATCCCCAACCCATTCAACCCGATCTTTTGAGGGGGCGATGCCGGTCATTTCCCCGAGTGCTTTTGCTTCTCCCGTTTCGGCTGTTCTGCGGGAAAAAGTCCGCCGGCTGGAGCGCGCGAACAGCGTCCGGCAGGCCGGCAAGGCCGCCGTGCCCACGGGCCTGCCGACCATCGACGCCCTGCTGCCCGAAGGCGGCCTGCTGACCGGCGCCCTGCACGAGATCGAGGCGGGCACTGCCCCTTCCGGCCGCGTCGCCGCCCATGACGGTGCCGCGCTGGGCTTCGCCGCCCATCTGATGGGCCGCTTCGCTTCAGTCACGCCGGGCACGCTGCTGTGGTGCCGCCGGCCGTCGGGCGTGTTCGACGCCCCGCCCTATGCGCCCGCCCTCGCCGCCTGGTTCGATCCGGCGCGCCTGCTGGTGGTCACGGCGCGGCGCGACGAGGACGTGTTCTGGGCGATGGAGGAAGGGCTACGCTGCCCCGGCATCGCCGCCGTGCTGGGCGAGACACGCGCCACCGACGCCACCGCCGGCCGCCGCCTGTCGCTTGCGGCCGAGAAGAGCGGCGTGCCCGCCCTGCTGCTGCGGCCCCAGCCCGCGCCGCCACAAAGCGTGTGCGTGACGCGCTGGCGGATCGCCTCCGCGCCCTCGCGCTCGACGCCGGGCCTGCACGATGTCGGTGCTCCGCGCTGGCGTCTCGAGCTGCGGCGCAACCGCTTCGGCGCGCCGTCTATCGCCGAAACCCCGTCCTGGCTCGTGGAGTGGAACGATGAAACGCATTGTCTCGCTGTGGTTCCCGAAACTCTCCACGGATCGGCTGGCGCGCGCTTCGAAGAAAGAATGGTCAGCTAGAGCGGCTGCCACCGTCGTCTGGCGCGACGGCTGCCCGCGCCTCGCCGGCCTCAACGCCCATGCCCGCACCGCGGGGCTGCGTCCCCACATGCGGCTGGCCGATGCCCGCGCGCTGATGCCCGACCTGGTCACCGCGCCGGGCGAGCCGCAGGCCGACCAGCGCCTGATCGAGGCGATCGCCGGCTGGTGCGACCGCTACACGCCCTGGGTGGCGATCGATCCGCTGGGCGGCGCGCTCGCCGAGGAAGGAGTAGAGGCCTGCAGCGCCGGCGGCTTCGGCGGCGATGCCGGCCTGCTGCTCGATGTCACCGGCTGCGCCCATCTTTTCGGCGAAAGCGAAGCGGGCGAGCGCGCGCTGCTGGCCGAC
>JAUXRT010000028.1 GCA_030681635.1 Reyranella sp. | reverse complement strand
AGGTGCTGCTGTCTTGCGTCATGAGGCATCCATCTTGTGTGGCTATCGCTTAGGTGTGGCGGTCCGCTGCAGTCCGGGTGGCAGCTTGTGCCAGGCGCGACCGTCCCGGCCTTCCTGGAAGCCGTAGGCATAGAGCGCGCGCATGTAGGCCTGGTCGAACTCGCCGGTCTTGGGCGCGCTGAAGCCTGCGCCGATATAGGCCAGGTTGTAGTCAACGCCGTCGCGCTGGCTGACGAAATAGGTCCGCAGCACGTCGTTCTGGCCGCTGGCCGCCAGCATGGTGGTGATGGCGCGGCCGGCGATCGAGATGGTCCGCCGATCGCTCGCCGCATAGTCCGGGTCGAGCCGCGCGTTGCGGATGATGTAGGCGTGCCGTTCCCGGCGGACTCCGGGGGCGGAGAGGTCGATCGACGGTGGATAGAGGAAGAGTTGGGCGATCGCCCCACCGTCGACGTGCATCTCCTGGTACTTCCTGCCGTCGATCTCGACGTCGATCATCACCGGCTGGAAGGCGCCGGGGATCGCCGCCGAGGCGCGCAGGATCTTGCGGAACAGGTCGAGGCCCCCGGGATGGCCGCTGGCCGCGATGGCGCCGATGTTCCAGATGGTCGGACGCTGGGCGTCGAGATGCGTGGTGCCGATCAACAGCAGCCGGCCCTTCTGATATTCGCGCGCGATCGCGTCGAACATCTTCTGGTCGGCATAGCCTGCGATCACCTCGGCAAGGGGCCCCGTGTCGGCCATGGCATCGTCGAACAGCGCAGCGGTGAGGCCACGTACACGGAAGACCTTGTCGGGGGTCATGGTCGTATAGACATCGCGCAGCGCATCGTCGTAGGCGGGTCCGAGAAAGGCGAAGGGCGCGATCAGGGCGCCGGTGCTGACGCCGGTCACCATCTTGAATTCCGGCCGGGTGCCGAGCGCCGTCCAGCCGTTCATCAGCCCGGCACCGAAGGCGCCGTTATCGCCGCCGCCCGAGACGGCAAGATAATAGACGGGTGTCAGCCGCGTGATCGACTTGCCCTCGGCGCGCAACGCCGCCTGTTCGCGGGCGAAGGCACGGCTGCCTTCGTCGATCATCGCGGTTGGATCGCCATCGGCGAAGAACCGCGCGTTGGGAATGCCGAGCGGCAGGGCGCGGGCGGTGTCGGCGGCGGGTACCGCGGGACCGCGATCCGGGATCGAGCAGGCGCCGAGGGCCAGGATGCCGATCGACAGCACAGCGACCAACAACAATTTGTTCCGGCCCATGATCTCTTTCCCCCCACATCGATTGCCCATCGAATATACGATGGAAGGGACTCGATCTACCGCCGCAATCAGGGAGATGCGGCGGCGGCCTCGGCGGGCGGTGCCTTCGGCTCGGGAGCCTTCTTCTTTCGCTCCTCGAAGCGCTGCAGCACCGTGAAGAACGACGGCACGAACAAGACGGCCAGACAGGTCGAGGCGATCATGCCGCTGAACACGCAGAGGCCGAGGGAGATGCGCGAGTTGGCGCCGGCGCCGGTCGCCGTCACCAGCGGCACGACGCCCAGGATGAAGGCGAAGGAGGTCATCAGGATCGGGCGGAAGCGGGTGCGGGCCGCCTCGATGGCCGACTCGACGATATCCTTGCCGTCGATCAGGCGCCTTTCGCGCGCCACCTCGACGATCAGGATGGCGTTCTTGGCGCCGAGCGCGATCAGCAGCATCAGGCCGATCTGGGTGTAGATGTTGTTGGCGAGCCCGACGGCGGTGAGCGCGATCGCCGGGCCGCTCAGCGCCAGCGGCACGGCCAGGATGACCGCGAGCGGGGCCACCCAACTCTCGTACTGGCCGGCGAGGCAGAGATAGACCAGCAGGATGGCCAGCGCGAACACGTACATCAGCTGGTTGCCGACGATGTTCTCCTGGTAGGCCATGCCGGTCCATTCGTAGCCGGTGCCGGGCGGCAGGATCTGCTTGGCGATCTGGTCCATCAGCGCGATGCCTTCGCCCGAGCTGAAGCCCGTCGCCGGGGAGCCGACGATCGCCGCCGACGGATAGAGGTTGTAAAGGCTGATCAGCGGCGACCCCAGCACCGGGCGCAGCTCGGCGATGGCGCCGATCGGCACCATCTGCCCGTCGAGGTTCTTCACCTGGAGTCTCAGGATGTCTTCGGGCCGCGTGCGATACTGTGAATCGGCCTGGATGAAGACCTGCAGGCTCAAGCCGAACTTGTTGAAGCGGTTCACGTAGGCGGAACCCAGATAGGCGGAGAGCGTCGAGAACACCTCGCCGACTGGGACCTTCAGAGACTCGGCCTTGACGCGGTCGACGTCGACGCGGACGTGCGGGGCGCCGGCACGGAACGAGGTGACGAGGTTGGTGAGCGCGGATTGGGTGCCGGCCTGCTCGACCACGGCGTCGGTCACGGCCTGCAGCTTGGCGTAGTCGAAGCTGCCGTCCTTCTGCTCGACCTGCATCTGGAAGCCGCCGGCGTTGCCGATGCCCTGGATGGCGGGCGGGACGATGACGAACGCCCGACCGTCCTGGAGGACCTGCAATTCCTTCATGAGGCCGAGCACGATCGATCGAAGGTCCTGGCCCTCGGCTTTCAGGCGCGTGTCCCAGTCCTTCAGGATGACGTAGGAGACGGCGGCATTCGCCAGGGCGGAGTTGCTGTCGAGCACCGACATGCCGCCCAGCGCCACCACGTTCTCGACGCCCGGCATGGCCATGGCGATCTTGCTCACCTGGTCAAGCGTCGCGCCGGTGCGCTCCAGCGAGGCGCCGTCCGGCAGCTGCACGCCGATCATCAGGTAGCCCTGGTCCTCGTTGGGAATGAACGCCGTCGGCAGGCGGGCAACGCCCCAGGCGCCGATCCCGGCCAGCACCAGGGCGAGGCAGACCATCAGGCCGGCGCGCCGGACCATGGCGCCGACCAGGGCCGCGTAGGCATTTTCCAGCTTGCTGTAGACCTTGTTGAAGCCACGGAAGAAGACATTTCGCTTCTCCGGCGGCGTCGCGGCCCGTAGCCACATCGCGCACTGGGTGGGCTTCAAGGTGGAGGCGTTGATGGCGCTGATCAGCGCCGTGGCGGCGATGACCAGGGCGAACTGGGCGAACATCTGGCCGGTCAGGCCGGGCAGGAAGGCGGCCGGCAGGAACACCGACATCAGCACCAGGGTGATGCCGAT
>JAUXRT010000017.1 GCA_030681635.1 Reyranella sp. | reverse complement strand
GGCGACCAGCATGAGCACGCACGGTCCGCACGCCGGCTGCCTCGAAGACATGTGGCAGGTGGCGATCGAGATCGCCAACCGCGCCGGCGGCGACCGCGGCTCGGTCGGTCTCATCGGCCCGTCGACCCTGCCGGCCGCCGTGAAGCCGAACCGGCTCATTGTCCTGGAAACGGAAGGCTGGTCGAGCGTCGACGACGCGACCAAAGCCGGCTTCGACGCCGTGCTAAAACAGCTTCGCGAGGCCGGCGTCACCCTGATCCGTCGCAAGGACCATCCCCTGGTCGAGGCGCTGGAACAGTCGATCGCCAACGGCCGCGCGGTGTGCGGCGGCGTCACGAGCTGGGAGAACCGCTGGTACCAGCGCGGCATCGTCGACAACGATCCGGCCGGCGTCAGCGACCGCGCGAAGGCGACGCTCGCAAAGGCCGAGGCGATGACGCCGGACGATTACCGCATGGCGCTGCTTGCCCGCGACACGGCGCAGCACACGCACGCCACCCTGGCGTCGCTCGCGGACGCGGCGATCACGCTTGCCTGCCCCGGCCCCGCGCCGCTCTGGGCGGGCGACATTCCCGGCCAGCCGCTGGCGCCGCGGCCGACCGGCGACTTCTTCTTCAACGCGCCGAGTTCGATGCTGTTCGCCCCGGTCGTGACCGTGCCGCTGATGAGCGTCGGCGGCATGCCCGTGGGCATCCAGCTCATGGGCCAGCAGCACGAGGATGCGCGCGTGACCGGCCTCGCGCGCTGGCTTCACGCGACGCTGACGCCGGTTGCCACCTGAAGACCTTTCCGGGAGATCGAGCCTTGAGAAAATTGACAGCCGCCGTCTGCCTGGGACTGGCCGTGTCGGCGCTGGCCATCGCCGCCCCTGCGACGCGGGCCGCAGATCCCGTCGCGACGCAGACCATCGTCCTGGTGCGCCACGGTGAAAAGCCGGCGGCTGGCCTCGGCCAGATCGACTGCCAGGGGCTCAACCGGGCGCTGGCATTGCCGGCCGTACTGACGCGTCTCTTTGGCCGGCCGGCCGCGATCTTCGCGCCCAATCCAGCGACCAAGGTCCGCGACCCGGGCGGCGTCTTCGACTATGTCCGGCCGCTGGCCACGATCGAGCCGACCGCGATCGCCCTCGGCCGGCCGGTCGACACCAGCGTCGGCTTCACCGACGTCGACGGGTTGCAGCAGCGGCTGGGCGCGCCCCGCCTGCACGACGCCCTCGTGTTCGTGGCCTGGGAGCACGTGCGGATCGTGACGGTCGCCCGATCGCTGCTCGCCCGACACAACGGCGATGCCGCCGCCGTGCCGGTGTGGAAGGACGACGACTTCGACAGCATCTATGTGGTCAGGATCGCGCGTCGCGGAGGTCAGGCGTCGGCCAGCTTCGAGCATACCCGCCAGGGTCTCGACAACCAGCCTCGACACTGCCCCGGCTAGGAAAGCGGATCGCCTACTCCGGCTTGAGACCCAGGGCCACAATGCGCGGGATGAGGATGGTCTTGAGGTACGCGTAGTCCTTCATGACCTCTTCGTGATTGAGCGGCTTCTCGGTGAGGCCGAAGCTGTCCATCATCTTCTTGCCAGGTTCGGAATCCGCCGCCGCGACCCAGAGATCGGACATCTTCTTCACGACTTCCTTCGGCGTCGCGGCCGGAGCTGCCAGCGCCAGCCAGCCACGCACCGTGAACGACGGATCGGTGAAGCCCTGCTCCTCCGACGTGGCCACATCGGGCAGCTTGATGTAGCGCACGCGGCTCGGCGCCACGATCGCGCGGACATCGCCCTTCACCAGCAGCGCGTTCATCGCCTGCGGGCTGCCCATGGCGGCCTGCAGCGAGCCCGCGCCCATGTCCTGCCACATCGGCGCCACGCCCTTGTAGGTCACGACCTCCATCGTGAGGCCGTACTTCTCGTTCAGGCTCTGCGCGAAGATGTGGGCCGAGGAGCCCAGCGCCCACGAGCCGAAGTTGATCTTCTTGCCCTTGGCGTACTCGATGAACGATTTTAGGTCCTTGACCTCAGGCGGCAGCGACTTGTGCACCACGACCGGCAGCACGCCCGACGAGGTGCCCGAGACGATGGTGAGGTCCTTGTCCGGGTCGAAGCCTAGCGTCTTGAACATCACGCGGTTCTGGATGAGCGTGCTGGAGACCGAATGCAGGAAGGTGTAGCCGTCGGCCGGCGCCCGCGAGACCTGGGCGGCGCCGATGTTGCCGCTGGCGCCGGGCTTGTTGTCGATCATCACCTGCTGGCCGGTCGCTTGGCTGACATGCTGGCCGAAGGCCCGGGCGATGCCGTCGGTCAGGCCGCCGGCCGGGAAATTCACCACGATGGTGATCGGCTTGTTGGGCCAGGCCGCCCCTGAGCTTCCTTGCGCCCGTACGATCGAGGGGGCGGCCAAGGCGAAGCCGGCGGTGGTGCGCAGCAGGGTGCGGCGAGTCGTCGTCATTTTGAGTCGTTCCTCCATTTTTTATGCCGGGATGCATAGCGACTGCGGCACGCAAATGCCACAGTCGGATACCAACTTTCGCGGGTGACGATCATGCGTCTTGCGAAATTTGTCGCCGTTCTGGCAGCCGTTGCCGGGCCCGCTCTCGCCCAGCCGTCCGCGAACGTGATCGACGTCACACCCCCGGCCGACCCTGCCGCGGTCGTCGTGCTGCGCGGCAGCAGCGCGCCGCCGCAACCCTGGGGCGGACCGCCAGCCTCGCAACCGTCGAGCGTGCCGCCATCGCCGGCCCCGACTTATGTCGAACAGGCCTACGTCCCGCTCTACGTCCTGCCCGGCTATTTCCAGGCGCCGGCGCAGCGCGCCCCGCAGCATGTCCCGCCCGCGCCGCAAGCCGCGCCGACCTATCCCATCCGCCCCTGGGGCGTCGGTCTCGCGCCCTTCCAGCGTTAGGCGCCACCCTCCCGCAAAGCGAAATCCGAGCCCGCTGGGCGGCGCGCTCCAGTGTGCTAAGACGAGCCCAA
Source organism: Reyranella sp. (assembly GCA_030681635.1). Classification (GTDB taxonomy): domain Bacteria; phylum Pseudomonadota; class Alphaproteobacteria; order Reyranellales; family Reyranellaceae; genus Reyranella. The sequence goes on along the minus strand of JAUXRT010000017.1, from coordinate 2,084 downwards.
CAGCAACAGCCTTCACAGGGAAAAGATACCTATGTCCGACGCAGTCATCCGCTCCACCGAGGGGCGCATCGGCATCCTCACGGTCAACAACCCGCCGGTGAATGCGCTGGCCGCTGCCGTACGCAACGGCATCAAGGAAGGCGTGGAGGCGTTCGGCCAGGATCCCAACATCGACGCCATCGTACTGATCGGCGGCGGCCGCACCTTCATTGCCGGCGCCGACATCCGCGAGTTCGGCAAGCCGCCGTCGGGCGCCAACCTGAACGACGTCATCGCCACCATGGAGAATTCGCCCAAGCTGATCGTGGCCGCATTACATGGAACGCCGCTGGGCGGCGGCCTCGAGACGGCGCTGGGCGCCCACTATCGCGTCTCGCTGCCCACCACCCGCATGGGCCTGCCGGAAGTCCATCTCGGCATCCTGCCGGGCGCCGGCGGCACCCAGCGCCTGCCGCGCCTCACCGGCGCCAAGTACGCACTCGACGCCATCCTCTCGGGCCGTCACATCCCGGCGCCGGAGGCCAAGAGCCGCGGCATCGTCGATGCCATCGTCGAGGGCGACCTCTTGAAGGGCGCCGTCGCCCACGCCGAGATGCTGCTGGCGCAGAAGGCGCCGCTGCGTCGCGTCCGCGACCTCACGGCGACCTTGGAATCGCCCGACCTGTTCCAGGAGACCGAGAAGGCGATCGCCCGCAAGGCGCGCGGATTCAAAGCGCCGTGGAGCATCATCAAGACCGTGCAGGCCGCCGTCGAACTGCCGTTCGACGAAGGCATGAAGCGCGAGCGCGAATTGTTCATGGAACTGCTGACCTCGTCGGAGTCGGCGGCGCAGCGCTATTACTTCTTCGCCGAACGCGAGGCGGCCAAGGTCAAGGACGTGCCGTCCGACACGCCGCAGCGCGAGATCAAGACCGGCGGCATCATCGGCGCCGGCACCATGGGCGGCGGCATCGCCATGAACTTCGCCAACGCCGGCGTGCCGGTCACCATGCTGGAGACCAGCCAGGAAGCGCTGGACCGCGGCTTGAAAACCATCCGCACCAACTACGAGAACACCGCCAAGCGCGGTGGCATGAAGGCCGAGGACGTCGACAAGCGCATGGCGCTGATCACGCCGACGCTCGACTACAACGCCCTGAAGGACGTCGACCTCGTGATCGAGGCGGTGTTCGAGACCATGGAAGTGAAGGAAGCGGTCTTCACCAAGCTCGACGAGGTGGTCAAGCAAGGCGCGATCCTGGCGACCAACACCTCCGGCCTCGACGTCAACCAGATCGCCTCCTACACCAAGCGGCCCGGCGACGTGATCGGCATGCACTTCTTCTCGCCGGCCAACGTCATGAAGCTTTTGGAGAACGTCCGCGGCAAGGCGACCGAAAAGGACGTCATCGCCACCGTCATGTCGTTCTCCAAGAAGATCGGCAAGATCCCGGTCCTCGTCGGCGTCTGCGAAGGCTTCGTCGGGAATCGGATGCTTCGCATGAGGGGCATCCAGTCGGCCTACATGATGGAGGAAGGCGCCCTTCCCCAGCAGATCGACAAGGTGGTCTTCGACTATGGCTTCCCGATGGGCCCCTTCGCCATGAGCGATCTCGCCGGCAACGACGTGGGCTGGCGCATCCGCCAGGGCAAGAAGGAGAAGGAAAAGCGCAACGTCCGCTACACCGGCTACGTCGCCGACGCGATCTGCGAGCTCGGCCGCTTCGGCCAGAAGACCGGCTCAGGTTACTACAAGTACAATCTGCCCGACCGCACGCCGATCCCCGATCCCGAGGTTGAGAAGATCATCGAGGAGACGTCGAAGAAGCTCGGCATTACGCGCCGTGCCATCTCCGACCAGGAGATCCTGGAACGCGCGCTCTATCCGATGGTGAACGAGGGCGCCACGATCCTGGAAGAAGGCTTGGCGCAGCGCGCCCTCGACATCGACGTGATCTGGGTCAACGGCTCCGGCTGGCCGGTCTATCGCGGCGGCCCGATGTGGTGGGCCGATAACGTGGTCGGCCTGAAGACCATCCACGACGCGCTTTTGAAGTATCGCGACGCCTCCGGCGACCCGTTCTGGGAGCCCGCGCCGCTGCTCA
>JAUXRT010000014.1 GCA_030681635.1 Reyranella sp. | reverse complement strand
ACGAGATCGTGGTCGACCTCAACAGGAGCGAGCTCAACTGCCCCGCGCTCGACGACGCTGCGACCCTGGCCAGGCGCAAGGCCGCCTGGGACAAGGTGGTCGCCGCCAACGGCGGTCTCCATCCAAACTGCGGCGCCGCCGACACACGCCTGCTGCACCGCGCCCGCACGACGTCGGTCCCCGCCACGCGCGGCGGCGGCCTGCACCCCAACCGCGAGGTCTGGGTCCGCGACCCGCGCAAAGCGGAGCGGTCGGGCTTCCAGCTGCAGAACAAGTTCCGGCCCAAGACGAACAAGGCGTTTTAGGGCGCGAGGCAGCGCAGTCCTCGACTCATCCTCATGTTCCTCTCCCCCGTGAGGGGGAGAGGCTAGGTGAGGGGGCGGTGAGGTTTGCCTGGCGGTAACGCCGCCGGGCTGTTCTTGACCTCGGCCTCATTCCGGGCAGGCTGGCGCAAAAGAGGAAACGCGCCAATCATGAACGCTGCGAGCCGGGCGAACGCCCTGCACATATTGATCGCCGCCTCGGTGATGATGAGCCTCGCCATGGGCATGCGTCAGTGCCTGGGGCTCTTCCTGCCGCCGATGACGCAGTCGCTCGCCATGTCGGCCTCGGATTTCACTTTCGCGATCGCCGTCCAGCACATCGTCTGGGGCCTGGCGCAGGCGCCCCTCGGCGCAATTGCCGATCGCTGGGGCCTGCGGTCGGTGATGGTGCTGGGCGCCGCCGCCTATGTCGCCGCGATGGCGGCCATGGCCGCCACCACCGGGACGTGGACGTTCCTGCTGGCGCAGTCGTTGATCGGCATCGGCATCGCCTGCACCGGCTCGTCGCTGGCGATGACGGCGGCCGCACGTGTCGCCTCGCCCGAGCGGCGGAGCGTGATCCTGGGCATCGTCGGCGCCTTCTCCTCGGTCGGCACGCTGGTGATCGCGCCCGTGCTGCAGGGGCTGCTCGATGCCTGGGACTGGCGCTGGGGCGCGGTGCTGTTCGTGGTGCTGGCGGCCGCGATGGTGCCGGCGGCAGTGATCACGGGCCGGGTCGATCGCCTGCCGCAACCCTCGCTGCAGCGCGCCTCGGCAGGTGCTGCCATCGCCGAGGCGCTGCGCAACCGCCGCTTCGTCGTGCTCTGCTGCACGCATTTCGTCTGCGGCCTGCAGCTCATCTTCATCAACACGCATCTGCCGAATTATCTGGCGCTCTGCGGCCAGGACCCGATGCTGGGCGCCACGGCGCTGGCCATCATTGGCGGCATCAACATCGCGGGCTGCCTGCTGGCCGGCTGGCTCGGCCAGCACTACCTCAAGAACGTCCTGCTGGGGCTCACCTATCTCGCCCGTTCCGGCGTGCTGATGATCTATTTCCTGTTTCCGCCGACGCCCGTCACGACGATCCTCTTCGCCGCGGCGATGGGCATGCTGTGGCTGGGCGTCATTCCGCTGGTGTCGGGCTACGTCGCCGATCTCTTCGGGACGCGCAACATGGCGACGCTGCTGGGCGTCTCGTTTGTCATCCACCAGATGGGCTCGGTGGTCGGCGCCTGGGGCGGCGGCATGATCTTCGACATGTTCGGCAACTACGACCTGGCCTGGCGCTTCGGCGTGTCGCTGGGCATCGTGGCGGGCCTCGTGCAGATCCTGTTCGGCGGCCCCTCGGGGACTTGGTCCAAGGCCGGGCTCCGCCCGGCCCAGTGAGCGGCAGGACATTGTGTAACAATGTCCGGGAGCGTCGAAGACCGCCGCAACAACAGTTTACGAAGCGCTGAGCCGCCCATGATCATCGACCGCATAGAACCCATCGCGCTTCGGATCCCAACGCCCAAGCGCCCGTCAGGCGTCCCGGCGCCGCTGGTGAGCGCCGACATGTGCCTCACCCTCTGCCGCGTGACCACGCGCGATGGCCTCGTGGGCTACGGCGAATGCCTGTCGCTCCGCCCGCCGATGCAGAACGCGCTGTTCGCCACCATACGCGATGCCATCGCGCCGCATTATCTCGGCAAGCCGGTCGACCAGAAGGAGGCGCTGAACCTCGCGGCGCGCAAGCGCTTCGCGAGCTTCGGCCGCGCCGGCACGGTGCTGAACGCGCTCGCGGCCGTCGACATCGCCCTGTGGGACATCGCCGGCAAGGCCTCGGGCCAGTCCGTCTCCGCCATGCTGGGCGGCGCCCGCCGCAGCCGCGTGCCGGTGATGGCAAGCCTCGACAAGTACGATCACGCAGGCAACGCCCGGCAGCGGGTCGAGCAGGCGCTGGCGTCAGGCGTGGCGTCGGTGAAGGTGCACGAGGCCAGCCTCGACGTGATTGAGGAGGTGCGTCGCGCCATTCCGACGGCAACGCCCTATGTCGCCGACAGCAACAACGCCCACACCCTGGCCGACATCCGGCACGACGCAAAACGCTGGGCGGCCCTCGGCCTGCTGTTTTTCGAGGACCCGTTCTGGCCGCCCGAAGATCTGCTCGACTGTCCCGCCCTGCCGGGAATAGTCATCGGCATGGGCGCCGATTTCGGCTCGGCCGAGCAGATGGCGGTCTACAGCAAGACCCCGGCGATCGGCGTGCTGCAGCCCGACGTCTGCATGCTGGGTGGCCTCTCCGAGGCCAGGCGCGCGCTCGCCATGATCGAGGCGGCAAAGAAGACGCCGGCGCCGCACACGCCGTTCGTCGGACCGGCCGCGCTCGCCTCGCTGCACATGCTTTCCGTCACCTCGGAGGAGGGCTATTTCGCCACCGTCGAGGCCGACGACTCGCTGGATCTCTACGGCATCGGCCTCACACGCTGGCAGAAGTCGCTCGACGTGCCGACCGGTCCAGGATTGGGCTTCGATCCCGACCCCGAATTCCTGCGCCGGCATGTTTATGCGGCGGGTTGAGCGACGCAGGTCCCCTGCTCGCTTGGCAGCAAGATTAGTGATCAATGATTTTTAGAGCTGCCTGGCGAATGTCTTCTTCAGGATCAGATGTCATTTCGACAGCAAGCACTACAAGTTTGGATTCCGTTAAGTAGGCTTCATCGAGAATGTTTATGGCCGCAAATCTGAGACGTGGATTCTTGCTTTTGAGCAAGTGAGTTAGACGTTCAACTTGCGCAGCGTTGAAAATTGTCTTGGAGGATAAAGCTTTCGTGAGAAGATTTGGCGAAACAGATTCGGCCTCTAGCCAGCCAATGAACTGTTCGCGCGCAACATGGGAGGTATTCAATTGTTTAATTAGTTCTGTCGCTGCGACTTCAGTCACGTCGGGCCTTTCATCTGAAAGATATGGCAGCATCTGATCGATTTTCACGGCACCTTTTGAGCATAAGATGCTAAGGATTTTGCTACGCGGCGAATCAGGTACCGCTCCGGATTTTTCTGGGTAGGGCTTCTCATTTTCCAACCAGTAAGCGTAAGCCGCGTGCAACAATTTCTCGAGCTCAGCCCAACTCTGGTTGGTGATTTCAGATAGCAAGTCAGCTGCCGACTTTGCGGTCGAATCATCGCCCCTCATTAGTCCATTGCGAATCGCAGGCAACAGTACGCAGTCTGGAATTGGTTTTAGATACGCCAATAACCTAAACAAATAATCGCATCCCTCGACCAGCGGCTCATTGAGCCGTTCACAAACTATTTTTACGGCCAAGCTTTTCTCAAGCTTGCTTGCAAGAATTACGGCAGCCCATAGTGTATAGCGGCGTCCGCTCCCAAGAACCCGCGTCGTAACTTCAGCCAACGCTTGCGCTGAAGTAGCACCAGACAACAGTCCAACCGCGACCTTAACTAGCCATCGCGACTGATGGTGAAGAGCCAATTCAAGCTTGGCACAATCGAGTTCGAGATCTTTGGCTCTACCCCATTCTATTGAAGGCACATCTACATGGGCCGTTCTCTGCCAGAGGACGGAGGCTGCTTGTTTCGGATTAGCAGAGCGAAGTTCATCTAAGAAGGCCGTTACTTCTTGGGCAAGAAGTTCGATATTGATCGAGCTGGCGCGAGCTGCGCCGAGAACCACCTCTTTGACTACGTCGGATTCAAACGGTTCTGACCAAGTCCAGACGTCATTGGCTGGAGCATGTCCAAAATTGGTGGCTTCAAGAAAAGCACTCAGATGTAGCAACGGCGAGCAAGGTATCTGATCGGCAGTCCTGTCTCGAACACCCAAGGTGAGCGTTTGAAATGTCGCAAATATTGCTTCATGAGACTGGACTTGCGCAGCATTATAGCCTTCTGGAAAGAAACGGTCCCAAATCGTCTTGCTGGGCGGGAATACGCGTTTCAAGTCCAGCTCGACCCCACTCTCGGCGATCAGCTCGGACAGCCTTTCTCTAAAATCCAACCCTCCTATGAATGAAGTGTTGACCATTGTGGCGAACAGTTCTGTTGCTTCCTCCGCAGAGCAATTAGCGAAAATTTGCTCGGCGGCACCCGTAGCAAGAAGTTCCGCAAGATTGTCTCTATTGCTGTGAAGCGTGAACCCGCTATTCAATCGAGATGCTAGTTCGCCGAGGAGCGCTCCTAGATTTGATAGAGTGTCTTTCAGTTCATTGAAGACATAGAACTGCTTGCCCGCATTCACTACGCAGGCCCAAGCGGCGAGTTTCGTCCAGGGCTGCATGCTATGCACAAGCGGAGCCACGCGTGGACCAATCTCTGCCGGAAAGCGAGAGGCGACGGCGGCCAACGCTGCTCCCACCTGATGGGCTAGAGGTCGGCGCTCAGATTTAACAAAGAAAAGCGCGTTGTCGACGAGGCGGCGAACAACATTTGGCTCAAGCACAGTCTCTACATCTGCAGCTAAGAATAGAGCATCCCGAACAGTTTTCGCTGCATCGTCTCTAGTCTCCCTGCGATCCAACATCATAGGTAAAATGAGATTGGCCAGCCCGAGTCCGACACCGAACTGCCAGACTTCGGCAAAGTCGTCTGAATTCAACGCAAGTGCGACGGCATCGATCTGATCATCCAGGGGAATGGAGGCAACATGGCGAGCAGCTGCGAACTCACCAAATGACTTGTGGACGAAGGTTACTGTTTCATCTGCTCCATTCCATATGCGCTCAAGTATTCCAATTTCTTGCCAGTGCTGCATACAAGTCTGTGCCGTCACAAGCGCCGTCAGCTCTGAACTTCCCAGCTCTTTGGCAAGCTGTTTCGCGCATTTGTGAATTACAATCTGAGGTTGGCTTAGCGGATGATTGAGCATTGTCCAGGCCAACACGTCGAGAAATCGGCAGAGCACTGCAGTAGATACTGAACTTGAAGTTCTAGTATTGGGCATTTGCTCAAAAAGTTGAAATATCTTCTGATAAAGTTGAACCTTACTCTGCTGAAGCGAAATGCCCTGAGATAGCAAAGACGCAGTCAGCGCGAGGAGAAGTGGACTGCGAGTCGCAAGTTTGATTGATCGCCGCTTTTTGAGTTGGGATCTCGCGATCTCATCCGCATCATTGTAGATGGGGTGACTAACCGGAAGGATGTTGCGAAGTAAGGTCGCGATATGCCCTGGTAGATCACCTTCTTCCAGCGATAGCAGATCGTAGTGCCGCCAGTTCTTCAATAGTGAGGACCGATACCCGATAGGTCGTGTCGTAAGAACTAATCGGCAGTTTGGGTGGCCGGCGGCAAAGCGTACCAACCCCTCGCATATGATCTCTTGCTCGGGACCACATTCATCTAGCCCATCGCAGAGGATGACCCAGTTATCGAACGTGTCATGCTGTATGGCTAGTTCGCCGAGCGCAGATCCGTCGAGGCCAAGTGCGAACAAGCTTTCGACGAAGCCATCCCCTTTGTGCTTCATGCGTGTTGCAACAGCTTGCAGTTTGACGCGCAGCACGGGGTAGCTTTCGCTTGCGTAGCACCGTGCTATTTTGGCGAGCAGCGTGGATTTTCCCATGCCGGGACCTGCAACAACCACGGCGTGATGAAAGAATCGACCAATTGTGAACGCGTCACAAATTTTGCTGTCGTTGGGAAGGTCGCGTTCGCTCCAATTGTGGTATTTGCGAAGTGCTTCCGCCAAGTCATATTCATTGGAATCGATTCGATCACGCACCAAGGCTCGGAGTGGTATCCACGCGTCTTCAATCGACAAAGGCTGCTTTATGCCAAGTATGCTGAAAGACTCGGTGCTCGACAGGGTCCAATCAACAAGCTTCGCAAGCGCCGCCCCTGGTATGGCAGCCGAACTGGACTTAACTCCGATTCCCGTACTGCGCAGTATGCGCAGAATCGACGAGCTACTCCGAAGTCCTCTAGTCTCTATTAACTCGGCAGCATCGCGATAAAGTCTGTCCCAAGCCGGCAATACCTGATCGCTTTTTGCGCAGATTTGTGTGAGTCGGTGGCGTGCAAGCTGAATTGAAATTTCGTCTTCGTGAAGTGCGTGGATCGTAACGATCCGCAGTTTTTCACATGTTCGCTGGATCGACATGCCAGCGCGGACTAGTTCTTGTGATAGGCGCTCAGCAAGAGCACCTAGATTGTCAGTACGGCCATCGCCCATTCTTCTGATGTCTTGTGCCAATTCTGGCGCGATTGAGCGACTGCTATCAGGGGATACGACAAGTATGCCGTAAGCGATATCACCATCGCGAATTGCTTGAGAGAGTTTAAGCAGAGGTTCCCATAGCCGGGGGCCTGCCTGCAAACCACGCTTGATTTGAACTTCAGCTATTGAACCGTCCTTGTATCGAAGTTGGATATCGTCACCAGCGCCACCAGTCTCGGTAAGAATTGATACCGGCACGTCTTCAATCAAACCCTCAAGCCAGCCTAAAGGCACACCCGTTAAAACACATACATTTGCTATCGCTGTAACGGCGGCTTGGAAGTTCATGCCTGAAGCAGTTGCACTGCCGCCTGCATTTTCCTTTGTCATTTAACCTAACCGCCTAAATTTCTGAGCTGTGATTGGAAAAGGTCGGTTGACGACGATAGCTGATATTCTACTGCGGGAAGCTGGGGTTAATTTCGTGTCAGACGATGTCCTTGGCTTATGCTGGCATTGCCAGCAGCCCGGTAGAATCTGCGACGCTGATTTGCAATCTGCGATTCACAGGTTCAGCCGGAATCGCTCTATGTTTTCGCTATCATCGCACGAGGCTTGACTTCAAAGGCCGAGCCGCCCGTTCACTTGCCCGGGACAGCTCCTTGTCGTGGCCGGGTGGCGTCCCGCTCTCCACGCGGGCGAGGCAAGGGGCCAAGTCCACGGACGCCGTCGCGGTGCCACTGGGGCAAGGGCGCAGTCTCTGCAGATCAAGAACATGGCCAGCGCCTCCCTCCATCCGGCCGTTCCGGGGGCAGTGTTCACCGCAGTCGACGGATCAGCATGCCGAAGTCCAGCCAGCGGCGGCAGCCAATCGGAGAGCCAGCTAAGGGGGGAGTAAACGATTGAGTTTATTGGGTTTCCGGTAACAAATAGCCATCAGAAACCGGAAATATCTGATAATTTGCAACCGGTTTCAAATACAGATATTGTTTCCGGTAACCAAGGAGGGTTCCATGGCCAAGCCAGCGTCATCGGCGAGGGAACGCGTTCGCGAATCTCGCGAGCGCCGGCGTCTTGCGGGATTGAAGCGCGTGGAAGTCTTTGTTCCTCACGACAAGGTCGACATGGTGAAAGCCTATGTCGCCCAATTGCGCGAAGGGTCCAGTTCAGAGGCTCGCGAAAAAGTCCGGCTGCTTCTCGGCAAGGCTTACCGGAACTTCCAGGCGAGTTGTCTCGACAATATTCAAATTGATCCGGCAAAAGCCGACTTCGCGGATGCCGCCATCGTGGCCGCCGCCCTGATGCACCGCGGCAATGCCGACGCCTACAAACTCGGACGGCAGATTCGTAGCCTGGTGCGCTGATGCCCCTCACGTCGTTGCAGAGGCTGGTGGTGGAATCCCTGCGCCCCTTCCGGTCGTCGAACAATTATGTCGGGGGTGGTGCGGCCCTCAACCAGCGATGGCCGCGCCTGTCCGACGACATGGACATCTTCGTCGATCAGCGGAAGCACTTGCCTCAAGGCCCCTACGCCGAACTGGACGCACTGCGCCGGGCGGGCTTCTCCGTCGACGTGACGACCCGGGACGAATGGATGGTCGAGGCCATCGTGAAACAGTACGGCGAGGAAACGCGCGTCCAGTGGATCGATGACTCCGAATCCTCAAGGCGCTTCTTTCCGGCCGTGGACGACGAGCAACTGGGCTTCCGGCTGCATCAGGCCGACGCGGCCGTGAACAAGGCCCTGTGTGCGGCACGGCGCGAACGAGCACCGCGCGACGCCGTCGATCTCGTGTCGATCGTGCGCCGCTACGCACCCCTGGGGCCGCTGGTCTGGGCGCTTGCCGGCAAGGATCCCAACCTCACGCCGCCGAAAGCGATTTCCAGCATTCGCCGGATCGCCTTCGGCTACGCCGACGAGGAGATCAGGGCTGTGCGCATGGAAGAGGGCGCCGCACTGACGAGAGAGGAACTTCGGGGAATCCTCGATCCCGCCCTGGAGGCGGCTGCCGACTATTGCGACGACGTCGCTCCCGCCGCCCACGTCGGCTGCCTGTTCGTGGATGCCGGGGACAGGCCGGTCGAAGCCACCGCGACCAGCCTCGCGAACGGCTCGAACCGTGCGATCACGATCAACGACTTCGGATCGGTGCCGAAGGTTCGCGCCTGAATTTCCGGACAGGTCCGCGATTCGGGCCTGCGTTGAAAAGAATCTTTTGGTCCAAGCCGGCCGGCGCTTTGCGAATTTCTGGACAGACAGAATCCAGACAGATGATGTCCAGAAAATCGCCCCTCAGGCGCCCAGTATCAGGCGCCCGGCGTCGCGGGCGGTCGAGCGCGCAGCGCCCAGGCGAGCACGGCCGTCAGGAGAAGGCCGACCACTGCCATCACGATCACCGCGCCCCTTGGTCCGTAGGGTGGTCCGATCTGGTCGGAGATCGCGCCGGCGGCCAGGATGCCGAGCGGCCCGGTGCCGATGCAGACCGTGACGATGCCCATCAGCCTGCTGCGCATCTCGGGCGGCGCCTCGGTCAGCATCAGGGTCGATTGCATGTTGCCGAACCCCGCCGTGCCGAAGCCGCCGATCACCAGCGCGGCGAAGGCGAGCCAGAAGGACGGCGACAGGGCCATCACGATCAGCGCCACCATGAACAGGGCCGCACCTCCCGCGAAGGCGAGGCGGCGGTCCATGCGCAGGAAGCCGGCCGCGATCAGCGCGCCGCCCAGGAGGGCGCCCAGCGGCTCGCCGGCGGCCAGCAGCCCGACGAGGGCGGGGGAGACGTCGAACGCCGCCAGTCCCAGCGGCGCCACGAGGCCGGAGTAGGCGAAGCCGAAGGCGTTGGTCACGATGGTGATGGCGAACACCAGCACGATGGTGGGTTTGGTCTTGGCGAAGGCCAGCCCCTCGGCGATCTCGGCCGGGATGCGCGCCAGGTTAAGCCGGCGCGTGATCTGCGGATGGACGAGCCCCGCCATGACGAAGGCGCCGGCGAACTGGACGAGGGCGGTCAGCGTATAGGCGCCGCTCATGTGCAGCGTCTCGAAGGCGAGGCCGCCCAGCAGCGGCCCGATCATGCGCGTGGCGGCGGAGGTGGCGCTGTCGAGGGCGATGGCGTTCATGATCCGATGCGGGCCCGCCGCCTCGCCCACCATGCGCCGCCGGGTCGACATTTCGCTGGCCCACATGGTGCCGCTCAGCAGATTGCCCAGCGCCACATGCCAGAGTTCGAGATGGCCGGTCATGGCCAAGGTCGCGAGCAAGGTCGAGACGACGGCGGGTCCCACCAGCGCCACCATCACGATCAGCTTGCGGTTGATGGCCTCGGAGATGGCGCCGGCGAAGGCGCCGAACAGGAGCTGCGGCAGTTGCCGCGCGGCCACGACCGCGGTGACGGCCAGCGCCGAGTGCGTGACCTCCCAGGCGAACAGGCCCGACGCCAGAAGCTCCAGCCAGCGCATGGCATTGGCGAAGGCGCCGACCAGCCAGAGTCGGAGGAAGTCGGACGAGCGCAGCAGCTCCCGGATCGGTGAGTCCATTGGGCGGAGGATACCCCACCCCTGCCACGTCCAACCACCACCTCACCCTGAGGAGCATCGCGCAGCGATGCGTCTCGAAGGGTCGGCCGCAGTCTTGCTGTTGCCCATCCTTCGAGACGCGGCCTGCGGCCGCTCCTCAGGATGAGGTTATTGCCTACCGCCCGATCTCCTCCAGGTTCACGCCCTTTGTCTCGATGCGGAACCACCAGGTGACCAGCGCGCCCAGCAGCGAGGTGAGGACGAGGCCGGCCAGGAGGAAATCGGTGCCGGTGTCGTAGAGCACCAGCGGGAACACGAAGGCGGCGATCACGGCGCCCAGCTTGGCGAAGGCGGCGGCAAAGCCCGCACCCTTGCCACGGATGTTGGTCGGGAAGACCTCGCCCGCCAGCAGGTAGGTCTGGGCGTTGGGGCCGAGGTTGGTCATGAAGTTGAAGATCATGAAGCCGCCGAACAGCAGCAAGGTGCGGGCGGGTTCGTCGGCGTGCGCCTGCATCATGGCGAGCGCCAGGCCGACGGCGCAGCCGATGAAGCCCAGGATCTGCAGGCGGATACGGCCGACGCGGTCGGTCAGCACGACGGCGGCCAGGATGCCCACCACCAGGAAGAGGTCGATCACGGCCGCGCCCTTGGCCGCCTCGATGTCGCGGGCGATCACGCCCGCCACGTTCTGCGCACTGGTGATCTCGTGGCCGATCGTGTGGCCCAGGATCATCGGCGTGAACAGGCCGATGCCGTAGGTGCCGAGGTCTTGCAGGAACCACGGCACCGAGGCCAGGATCGTGGCGCGGCGGTTCTTCTTCGCGAAGAGGTCGCGCCAGCGGCCGCGGCGCGCGGCGGGACTGTGCAGCGCCGCGTCGGGATCGACGGTATCGGCCAGGTGGACATGCTTGGGATATTGCGGCTCGCGCGCCAGCAGCCGCTGCAGCTCGCGCTCGGCGTCGTGTGTGCGGCCGTGCGCCATCAGCCACTGGCCGCTGTCGGTGATGAACAGCCGGCCGATCACCACCAGGGCGGCGGGCACGATCGCGGTGGCGTACATCCAGCGCCAGGCGCCGAGCTCGGGCGAGTGGGCCAGGATGGCGTAGCCCACCGCCGTGCCGACCAGCGCGCCGATCGCCTGGAAGGCGAAGGCGCCCAGCACCAGCCGGCCGCGGTCGCGGCTGGGGATGCTCTCGGAGATCACGAGATGGGCGGTGGGATAGTCGCAGCCCAGCGCCACGCCGACACCGAACAGGAAGAAGACCAGCCAGCCGAGGCCAGGCGCCACGGCAAGCCCGACCAGGAAGACGAGGAACACCAGCATCTCGAGCACGAACATGAAGCGGCGGCCCCAGGTGTCGGCGAGGCCGCCCAGCGCCACGGCGCCGGCCATGATTCCGGCCAGCGGCGCCGCGCCCACCAGGCCCTTCTCGAGCGAGGAGAGGTCGTATTCCTTCACGATCAGCGGCAGCGCGACGCCGGTCATGAAGACGACCAGCCCCTCGAAGAACTTGCCGGCGGTGGCCAGCAGCCAGATTCGCCACTGCATGCGGGTGAGCGGCACGGTCGGCGTCGGCGTGCCGTCGGGCCACGACGGCGTCTGGTCGATGTAGCCCTGGACGCTCCGCGGCTCGGTCATGCTGGACAGATTAGCGGACCCCGCTAGGTTCTTGTGTCCACAAAGCAAAAAAACGACACCGAGGAAACACCATGAAGAGACGTTCCCTGCTCGTCGCAGCGCTTGCCGCTCCGTCGATTGTCCCCGTCCAATCGGTTTGGGCCCAGGCCGCCTGGCCCAACAAGACCGTGCGCTTCATCTGCCCTTTCGCGCCAGGCGGCGGCACCGACACGGTGAGCCGGCTGATCTGCGACCAGCTCTCGCGCATCCTCAACCAGACCTTCGTGGTCGAGAACAAGGGCGGGGCGGGCGGCAACATCGGCACCGTCGAGCTCGCGCGTGCGGTGCCCGACGGCTACACGCTGGGCCTGATCTCGGTGGCCAGCCATACGCTCAACCCCATGCTCTATAGTAAGCTGCCGTATAATCCCGACAAGGACATCGTCGGCGTCTCGCGCGTGGCGCTGCTGGCCAACCTTTTGGGCGTGACGCCGTCGCTGCCGGCCAACACCATCGCCGAGCTGATCGCGCTCTGTAAAAAAGAGCCGGGCAAGTATTCCTTCGCCTCGTCGGGCCCCGGCACGTCGCTGCATCTCAGCGGCGAGCTGTTCAAGAGCATGGCCGGGGTCGACATCATCCACGTGCCCTACAAGGGTGCGGGCCCGGTCTACAACGATTTGATGGCCGGCACGGTGAACATGATGTTCGCCAACATGCCGTCGATGCTGCCGCACGTGAAGGTGGGCAAGCTGAAGGGGCTGGGCGTCACCTCGGCCGAGCGCTCCAAGGCCGCGCCCGAAATCCCGGCCATCGCCGAGACCGTGCCGGGTTATGTCGCCACCTCGTGGTACGGCGTCGGCGCGCCCGCCGGCACGCCCGAGCCGATCCTGGCCCGGCTGGAAGCGGCGCTGGCCCAGACGCTGGCCTCGCCCGACATCCAGAAGCGCTGGAGCACCGACCTCGGCCTCGACCTGCCGCCGCCCGGCCGCAAGGGCTTCGACGAGTTCGTCGCCCAGGACCGCAAGCTCTGGGCGCCGGCGGTGCAGGCGTCGGGCGTAAAACTCGACTAGATGAGCCCTTGTCTAGATGAACTGCCGCATCGCCGCGATCACGACCAGCGCGCCCACGGCCATCAGCGCGCTGCCGGCCGAGATGACGTAGAGCGCCCGGCCGGGCGAGAGGCGTCCCATCGACGCTGCGATCCAGAAGAACGGGTCGTTGACGTGGCACACCGCCATCGATCCCGCGCCCACGGCTGCAGCGGCAAGCGCGCGGCCCGAGGCGCTGTCGAGGCCCAGCGCCGGCAGCATCGGCTCGACCATGCCCGAGGCCGTGAGCACCGCGGTCAGCGAATTGCCTTGCATGGTCTTCACGATGGCCGCCGCCAGGAACGGCGTCAGCACGCCGTAGCGCGGGTGCAACACGTATTCGGCCAAAAGCTCGGCCATGCCGGGCTCGTCGTACACGCGGCCCAGGCCGCCTGCCGCACCGACCGCGAGCAGCAGCGGCGCCCAGGAGCGGCCGACCAGCGTCGAAGGCTCCCAGCGTCGCGCCAGCACGACGGCCAGCGTCAGCGCAATCGCGGTCAGGATCAGCGGCTTGGCGATGCCGGTATAGAATTCACGCGCGCCGCCTTTGCCCAGCGGCTCGCTCGGCATCTGCGCGATGGATTGCACGATCAGCAGCGCGATCGGGATGCCGATGCAGAGCCAGCCCCAATCGAGCTTGCCCGGCACCTGCGTCGCGGGCTCCTGCCGCGCCACGTGCCACCAACCGAGCGCCGCGGCGACGATGGCGACGGGTACGGCCACCATCAGCATGGTGCGGAGATTGGCCTTCATCACCGATGCTGCCGCCACGGCAAGTGGTGAAGGGGCAATGAGAGCGGCGACGGCCAGCAAGGTCAGCGCCATGCCCAGCGCCCGTCGCGGCGCGTCCTGACCGGCCGGCTGCAGCAGGGCGAGCCCGCCCGCGGCCGAGCCGCCGAGGCCCGCCAGCGCGCCCGCCACGGCCGAGGTGCCGGTGCCGAGCGGCGTCCGCAGCAGTACCGCGCCCGCCAGCGCGCCGGCCACCACCAGGAGGCCGACCTGCTCGAGAGCGTTGGTGAAACCGAGGCCAAAGGCCTTGCCGATCGACTGGAAGGTCATGTCGGCGGCGATGCCATAGACCACCACGGTGGCCATGATGGCGAGGAAGGCGGGCAGGCGGATGCGCTGGACCAGGAGCACGATCAGCGCCACGGCGATCGGCACGAGAAGGGAGGCAAGAAGCATGGGACGAATCTTAGTCGGCTGTTACAGTGGCGTCATGCGCCTCCTCGTCGCCCTCCTGTTGATGCTTGGTCTTATCGCTCCGGCGGGCGCCGACACGCTTGTGCGCATCGAAGGCAAGAACTTCATCGCCGCCGACGGCAGCACCATCAATCTGAAGGGCATCAGCCTCGGCAATTGGCTGATGCCCGAGGGGTATATGTTCAAGTTCGAGGTCGCCAAGGCGCCGCGCCAGATTTTTGGCGCCTTCGACCGCCTTTTGGGACCTGAGCGCGCGGCGGCGTTCTGGCGGCAGTACCGCGACACCTACATCACCCAGGACGACATCAGGTTCATCAAGTCGGTCGGCTTCAACATGGTGCGGGTGCCGCTGCACTACCGGCTGTTCATGACGGCGGAGGGCGAAATCTCGGGCGAGGGCTGGGCGCTGCTCGACCGCGTCGTCGGCTGGGCTGCCGAATCAGGCCTGTATGTCATCCCCGACCTGCATGCCGCACCCGGCGGCCAGACCGGCATCAACCACGACGACGGGCCGGGCTATCCGCTGATGTTCTATGTGCCGCGCGACCGCGACCTCACGGTCAAGCTCTGGCGCGCGGTGGCGCAGCGCTACAGCGGCAACCCGACGATCCTGGGCTACGACATATTGAACGAGCCGATCGCGCCCTATCACGACGTGGCGACGCTGAATGCGCGGCTCGAACCCTTTTATAAGCGCGCGACGGCGGCGATCCGCGAGGTCGATCCCGGCCGCATCGTGTTCCTGGCCGGCGGGCAATGGAGTTCCAGCTTCGCCATGTTCGGCCCGCCCTTCGCCAAGAACCTCGCCTACACCTATCACTCGTTCTGGGCGTCCACGAAGCGCGACTCGATCCAGCGGCATCTCAACTTCGCCAACCTCTACGACGTGCCGCTGTTCCTGGGCGAGACCGGCGAGCTCACCGACGAATGGAACGAACGCTTCCGCCGCCTGCACGAGACGCACGGCATCGGCTGGTCGTTCTGGACGTTCAAGAACCTCGACACGCCTTCGACGATCGTGTCGATCCCGCGGCCCCAAGGCTGGGCCGAGATCGTGGCCTATGCCGACGGCAAGCGGACGGACAAGCCTTCGCAGGAGGTCATCGACCGCGCCGTCGCCGAATATCTCGACGGCATCAGGTTCCGCAACGGCGTGATCCGTTGGAGCTACCTGGCGTCGCTGGGCTTGAAGGGATCGCCGTAGCGCCCTCCTAGATGAACATGTCGCGCTGGTTATAGTTCTTCAACATCGTCTTGCGCGTCGTCTCGTTCCAGCGGCTCTCGTCCTCCCGGCCTGCCAGCGGCCGATAGATGTGTGTGCGTTCCTGTGGGAAGCGCTGCCGCCTGGCATCGATGGCGAGCTGCAGGATGCGCGCCCGCTCGGTGATGCGCGCCTCGTCGTAGGTCTCGACCACACCGGTCAACCGCCGCGTCGTCACGCCCAGCACGCGCTTCCTCGGAAAGAAGCCGGCATTGAGCGTGATGCGCCGGTCGGGCGAGGAGTTGGCGAACGAGCCGTGCAGCAGTTGCCGGTTGGTGATGATCGTGTCGCCGGCAGAGCACAGCATGGGCACGGCGCCGTCGATCCGGTCGGAGCCGCTTTGGGCCACCAGCTTCCTGATGTCGGCCTTGCCGAGCTTGTGGCTGCCGGGCAGCACCCAGACGCCGTTGCCGGCCGTGCTGGCATAGAGCTGGGTCATGAAGTTGAAGCCGTGGGCGCCCATGTCCCAGTCCGGCGCCGTCCAATGGGTCGTGCCGTCCTGGTGCCAGGCGACGGACGGGCCGAGGCCCGCTTCCTTCACAAAGGTCACTTCGTTGTAGGGCACGAAGTCGTCGCCCAGGACCGCCGCCGCCACACCGAGCAGTCCGGGATGGCCGTACAGGCGCAGCGCCGTGTCCATCAGGTGCAGGTTGCCGTCGAGCAGTTCGACCGTCCACGCCGGGCCGCCTTCGCCCAGGGTGGGCTGGAGCATTTCGACCGGATGCCGTCCGTTGTTCCTGTCGGTGCCGCCGACGGGATCGCTCAACGGCTTGGCCCAGCGATAAGGCGGCTTGATGATGCCATCCGTGCGGTGGCGGTCAGCCTCGGGTGAGGCGGGCGCACGCGCCAGCACGGCATCGACATCGGCCCGCAGCTCCGCCAGCTCCTCGGGCCCGACAACGCCTTCCAGCACATAGAAGCCATGGGCCCAGTAGGAGTCGAGGATCGAGCGATCGAGCTTGCCGTCGGCGTCGAACCGGATCGGCCCGCGGTTGCCGAGCGCTCGGGCACGCGCCTCGCCGGCGCGGCTGTAGTCGGCCATCGCGCGCACATGGTCCTGGGCTGTCAGCGGAACAGGGGTCTGGATCGGTGTGGCTTCGGTCATCGCCATCGGGGCTCTCTTCAGTCGGGATGCCTCCGACGATAACCCGGCTGTCGCCCGCCGACCAAATGCCGTCGCCCGCTCTGCGGAGAGTCGTCCGTCCGCCGCTTCACGTCGCTATAGGCTCGCCGCGAAGAGGTCCCAGCGGCCGGGGAGGCCCTTGAGGGCGTGCGAGCCCCGGTCCGCGAATTTCAGGCCTGCGCCCGCCACCAGGTCGGTCACGACCCGGGAGACCAGTACTTCGCTTGGCTGCGATTGCGCCATGACGCGTGCCGCGGCGTGCACGGCGATGCCGCCGACATCCTGACCGCGCATCTC
The DNA here is from genome assembly GCA_030681635.1 of Reyranella sp. Classification (GTDB taxonomy): domain Bacteria; phylum Pseudomonadota; class Alphaproteobacteria; order Reyranellales; family Reyranellaceae; genus Reyranella. Next base: position 1,875 of record JAUXRT010000014.1, on the reverse strand, counting down.
GATCTCGCCGGTATGGAGTCCGGCCCGAAGTGGGAGCCCGAGCTGGCCAGCTGCCGTTCCGAAGGCGAGCGCGCAGCGCACGGCCCGGCCGGGGCCATCGAAGGTTGCCAGAATGCCATCGCCAGTCGTCTTCACCAGCGTGCCGCGGTGACGATCGACCATCTGTCTCGCCAGCCGGTCGTGATCGTCGAGCAGGCGGCGCCATTTCTGGTCGCCGAGATCGGCGGCGCTCCGGGTCGAATCGACGATGTCGGTGAACAGAACGGTGGCCAGCACGCGCTCGAGCTCGGGCGAGTCGGCCTCGCGATGGCCGGTGATGAATTCCTCGATGTCGCCCAGCATCGGCGCGGTATCGCCGGCCCAGAAGGCATGGTCGCCGTCGGGATACTCGATGAAGCTGGCGCCGGGAATCGCCGCCGCCAGCTTGGCACCGAGGGCCACCGGCACCTGAAGGTCGGTGCGCCGGTGCAGCACCAGCGTGGGCACGCGCACCGAGGGCAGGATCGGCCCGACGTCGATCTGGGTGTTGAGAAGCATGATCGCCTTCACCGCACCCGGGCTGGCCGAGAGCCGCTCGAGCTTGCCGAACTGGCTGACGGCCTCGGGATAGGCGGCCTGCGCGGTCGAGACGGTGTGGATCATGACGCCGCGGCCCCAGTTGGCCAGGATCCGCGCGATTCTTTCCTCGTGCGCCGCCGGCGAGCCGCGGTCGGCGGCGCTGATGAAGCCGCCGCACAGCACGAGATGCGAGACCAGTTCGGGATAGGTTGCGGCGAAGAGCGCGCTCATGGCGCAGCCTTCGGAGAAGCCGATGATGGCGGCGCGACGCGAACCCACCGCTTCCATCACCGCGCGCACGTCGTCCATGCGCTGCTCCAGCGAGGGCGCGCCGGTGATACGGTCGGACAGGCCCTGGCCGCGCTTGTCGAAGGCAATGACGCGGGCGAAGGTCGCGAGACGGCGCAGGAAGGCAGTGTAGCCCGGCAGCTCGTGTTGGAACTCGATATGTGAGACCACGCCGGGAACCATGACGATGTCGACCGGCCCCTCGCCCATGACCTGATAGGCGATGTTGACGTCGCCGTTCAGCGCATAGCTTGTCGTGGGCAGCGGAAACTCGCTCATGGGCACTCTCGCCTCGCCGGGGCCGGGCTTGGAGCATGACCCGCGGCGAGCATAGCATTTCGGCTCCGCTTGTCGCGAAGCCGATGCCTCACCGCGGCAGCTCGAACCGCACGCCGGCGCGCGCCAGGCCGCCGCCCATTGCTGCTGCCGAGCCGTCGGCCCGCCAGCAGGCCGCACCCGTCATGCCGCCGTCATCGTGGAATTCGATGGCGTTCATGCCGCCGGCCACCGTCGGCATGACCTTGAGCGTGTGGCCGCGTGACTCGAGTCCCTCGCGCACGTCGGCGGGAATGCCGTGCTCGACTTCCAGCACCGGCCCCTCGGTCCAGACACGCGGTGCTTCGACCGCTTCCTGCAGCTCCATGCCGTGGTCGATCAGGTTGACCAGCGCTTGCAGCGCCGAGGGGAAGATCTTGCGGCCGCCGGGCAGGCCCAGCGCATAGCGGACCTTGCCGTCGCGGACCGCCATCATCGGCGACATCGAGGTGGTGACCCGCTTGCCAGCCTCGATCGACAGCGCATTGCCGCGCCTGGGGTCGAAGTTGTTCATGTAGTTGTTGGGGATCATGCCGGTACCGGGCACGATGAAGCGCGCGCCGAACAAGCTGTTGATGGTCTGGGTGGTGCTGACCACGTTGCCCTTGCCGTCGGCCACGGTGAGATGTGTGGTGTCGGCGCCTTCGGCCGCCTGCAGCCCACCGCTCCAGCGGAGGGCGCGCGCGAGATCCAGGCCGGCGCGACGGGCATCGG
>JAUXRT010000011.1 GCA_030681635.1 Reyranella sp. | reverse complement strand
GTGACGAAGCGGGCCGCCTTGTCCTGGCTGTCGGGGCCCATTTTGGCGATCTCGGCCACGATCACCGTGTGAAAATTCTCGGCGATGCAGATGAAGTCCGCCGCTCCCATCGGCCGCGCGCACCAGTCGAGGTAGTGCGCCATGGCGACGCCGGGCGCGGCGCGCGGAATCTCGACATCGCGGCCCTGCGTTCGCAGCACGCGCGGCTCGCCGTCGGCGCCGGCGGCGAGTGCCCGGAAGGCCTCGTCGAGCTTGGCGTTGGCCCAGGCGCCGAGCGGCGTCAGGTAGACGTCGAAGTTGCGCAGGCGGTTCATGCGATAGTCCTGGTCGCCGCCCAGCTCGAGGACTTCCAGGCGCTGCTTGATCAGGTCGATGAACGGCAGGAAGCGGTCGCGCTGCAGCCCGTCCTTGTAGAGATCGTCGGGCTGGCGGTTGGAGGTGGCGATCACCGTCATGCCTTCGTCGAACAGGGTCTCGAACAGGCGCGCCAGGATCATCGCGTCGGCAATGTTCGTCACCTGGAACTCGTCGAAGCACAGCAGGCGCGTTTCGGCGGCGATCCCGCGCGCGATCGGCACGATGGTGTCGGCTTCCGGCGGCGCCCCTTTGGCCGCGAGTTCCTCGCGGCGGCGGTGCAGCCGCTCCTGGACCTCGAGCATGAATTCGTGGAAGTGCACGCGCCGCTTCCTGGCCACCGGCGCATCGGCGAAGAACAGATCCATCAGCATCGACTTGCCACGGCCGACCGGGCCCCAGATGTAGAGACCGTGCGGCCCCGACACCGGCTTGGGCGCGCGCCCCAGCCCCAGCCGCGCCAGCAAGCCGGGCCGGACGGGATGGGCCGCCATCGCGGTCAGCTGGTCGTGCACGGCCTGGAGCCGCAGAACGATGCGCTCCTGCACGGGATCGGCGTGGATTTCGCCCGCAGCCCGGCGCAGGGCAAGGTTGGCGACGGGTCCCTTGCCGGAGGTCGCGGGGATCGGAGTATCCATTGCGGCATAACTAGCTCACCGCCGCGCGGCTGCCTATAAGGTGCGGCGATGAAGATTGCGTTTCTCGGTACCTCCGCCTTCGCCGTGCCGGCGCTCAAGGCGCTGGCCGAGGCCGGCCATGACGTGGCCGCTGTCTATACACGTGCGCCCAAGCCGGCCGGTCGCGGCCAGCAGGAGCGACGCACGCCGGTGCACGAGCTTGCCCTGTCGCTCGGCCTCTCCGTGCACTCGCCGAGGGGCCTCAGGACCGACGAGGAGGCACAAGCCTTCAAGGTGCTCGATCTCGATGCCGCGGTGGTCGTGTCCTACGGCCACATCCTGCCCAAGAGCTTCCTCGATGCCCCGGTACTGGGCTGCATCAACATCCACGGCTCCCTGCTGCCGCGCTGGCGCGGCGCCGCGCCCATCCATCGCGCCATCCTGGCGGGCGATGGCGAGACCGGCGTCACCACCATGCGCATGGATGAAGGCCTCGATACCGGCCCCATGCTGCTGGCCGAAAGCACGCCGATCTCCTCCGCCGATACCGCCGAGACGGTGCACGACCGCCTGGCCGAACTTGGTGCCCGGCTGATCGTGTCGACCCTCGACGGGCTGATGCGCAACACCATCGATCCGGTGGTGCAGCCCGACGAAGGCGTCACCTACGCCCACAAGCTCGGCAAGGAAGAAGGCGTGCTGGATTGGCGCCGGCCAGCAGCCGAACTGGAGCGCAAGGTCCGCGCCTTCCATCCCTGGCCCGGCACCTCGTTCGAGTTGCCCAAGGAAAGTGGCGGCGAGCGCATAAAAGTGCTGGCGGCGGGCCTCGCCCTGGCCGGCGGCGCGCCGGGCACGCTCACCATCGGGCGCGACGGCTTTCCCGTTGTGGCCTGCGGCATCGGCGGCCTGAAACTCCTGCAGCTCCAGCGGCCCGGCCGGTCGGCGCAACCAGCCGACGCGTTTTTGCGCGGCTTCGCGTTGGCAGCCGGCACCGTCCTGCCCGTGCCCGCCGTCGTGTCGCTGCCAACCAGACCCGCCTGACACCGTGCCGCGCTACAAGCTCATCGTCGAATACGATGGCGGCCCGTTCGTCGGCTGGCAGCGCCAACCCAACGGTCCGACGGTCCAGGCCCTGCTGGAAGACGCGATATTCGCCATGAGCGGTGAGCGCGTACAGGTGCAGGGCGCTGGCCGTACCGATTCCGGTGTCCATGCCTTGGGCCAGGTCGCGCATTTCGATCTCGCGAACGAGATGGCCCCCGACAAGGTGCAGGCCGCGCTCAATTTCCATCTCAAGCCCAACCCGATCGCGCTGCCCTCGGTCGAGATCGCACCGGCAAAATTCCATGCGCGCTTCTCGGCGACATGGCGGCGCTATCGCTACCGCATCCTCAACCGCCGGGCGCCGCCGACCCTCGACAGCGGCCATGTCTGGCACGTGCCCGCCCGGCTCGACCACGAAGCCATGATCGACGCCGCCGAGGCGCTGCAGGGCCATCACGACTTCAACAGCTTCCGCTCGACGGCCTGCCAGGCGCCGTCGTCGATCAAGACGCTCGACCTGCTGCGCGTCGGCCGCGACGGCGACGAGATCCACATCGACGTCGGCGCGCGGTCGTTCCTGCACAATCAGGTGCGTATCCTCGTCGGCACGCTCCGGCTTGTCGGTCGTGGCCAATGGTCAAGGCGCGACGTCGAGGAGGCGCTGGCCGCCTGTGACCGCACGCGCGGCGGCCCCACGGCGCCGCCACAGGGGCTTTGCCTGATGGAAGTGCGCTACGACCTAGCCGGCGACGACGTTCACGACGCCGAGATAGCGGGCGACGAGGAATGAGATGAAGATCAGCGGCACCCAGCTCACGACCAGCAGCATGGTCGTGAGCAGCCAGCCGGTCCCGATCACCTGCCGCGTGGTGACGAGGAACCAGTAGAAGAACAGCCCCTGCAGGCCGATATTGACGAGATCGCGGATCGCGGCTGGCGCCAGGTAGGCGAGCGGCACGAAAACCGCGGCCACGGCCATGCCCGGCAGGTTGATCCAGTTGAGCGCGCCGATGTAGCGCGCATAGCGGTCGAGCCAGCCCTGGCGGCGGGCGATCTCATGGAAGATCACCGGGAACAGCAACCACTCGACGACATAGCTCAACGCCTCGACGAAGATGATCTCCACGTCCTCGGCCGCCACCGTGACGTCGGCATAGCGGACCAGCAGGAGGATGATGTGGAGGGGCGCCACCAGCACCATGACGCGGAACGAGCGCAGGCAGGCTTCGGTCGTATTGTCGAAATAGCTCGGCGCCGACGGATCGCGCCACAGGAAGGCCAGCGCACCCTGCACGCCGCGGGCGATCTCGGCAGCGCTGAGCATGTGGACCGTCAGGCCGCGAAGAAACGGTCGAGCACCGTCTCGTAGACGTCAGCCAGCGTTTTTAGATCGGCGACCGCGCTCTTCTCATCGACCTTGTGCATGCTCTCGCCGACCAGCCCGAACTCCAGGACCGGACAATAGGCGCGAATGAAGCGCGCATCCGACGTGCCGCCTGTCGTCGAGAGTTCGGTTTCGATTCCCGTGACATCGCGAATGGCGCCGGCCACCAGGTCGCTCAGCGGTCCGGGCGGCGTGTAGAACGACTCGCCCGAGACCTCGGCCTTCAGCTCGAACAGGCCGTTGCCGCCCAGCGCCGCATTGGCGCGCTCCAGCCGCCCGGTGAGATGGGCGAGCAGCGTCTTGGAGGTCCAGAGATCGTTGAAGCGGGTGTTGAAGCGCGCGGTGGCGACGCCAGGAGCGATGTTGGTCGCCTTGTTGCCGACATCGACCGTCGTGAACTGCAGCGACGTCGGCTGGAAATGCGTACTGCCCTGGTCGATCGGCTCGCGCACCAGCGCCTCGATCAGCGCCGACAGCCGGTGGATGGCATTGTCGAGCCGCTCCGGATAGGCGACGTGGCCCTGCACGCCGCGCACCACCATGTCGACGGTCATGCTGCCGCGCCGGCCGATCTTGATCATGTCGCCGAAGCGCTTGGAGCTGGTCGGCTCGCCGACCACGCAGGCGTCGATCGTCTCGCCGCGGTCGGCCAGGCGCTTCAACATCTTGACCGTGCCGTTGACGGCAGGCCCTTCCTCGTCGCCGGTGATCAGCAGGCTGATCGAGCCGCCGAAGTCTCGGCCGCGCTTGGCCAGGAACCGCGTGGCGGCGTCGGTGAAGGCCGCGATCGCGCCCTTCATGTCGGCGGCGCCGCGGCCGAACAGGTAGCCGCCCGACAGTTCGGCCGAGAAAGGCCCGATGGTCCACGACGAGAGGTCGCCCACAGGCACCACGTCGGAATGGCCGGCGAAACAGAAGTGGCGACCGCCGTTACCGACCCGGGCATAGAGATTGGCGACGTCGTCGGTACCGGCCTGGGTGAAATCCATGCGCTCGCAGCGGAAGCCGAGCGGCGCCAGCGTGCCTTCGAGCAGGTCCAGCGCGCCCGCTTCGCGCGGCGTCACGCTCTCGCAGCGCACCAGCGCGCGCGTCAGTTCGATCACGTCGGTAGCGTTGGTATTCAAGGCGTCGGGCATGTCCGAACACTACATCCCCGCCCCCTCAAAGAGAAGGGCGCCAGCTCGGCCTAGCTGGCGCCCCAGTCGTTTGAGAGAGGAAGATAGTCTTGTTGCTTATGGAACTTGTTGCTGGAGCTCAGGCCACCATCCGGTCGGCTTCCTGCAGGTTGACCGAGACGAGCTGGGACACGCCCTGCTCCGACATGGTCACGCCGTAGAGCCTGTCCATGCGCGCCATGGTGACGCGATGGTGGGTGATGATCAGGAAGCGCGTGTCGGTGCGGCCGGCGATGTCCTTCACCAGGCCGCAGAAGCGCTCCACATTCAGATCGTCCAGCGGTGCGTCCACCTCGTCCAGCACGCAGATCGGCGCCGGGTTGGTCATGAACACCGCAAACAACAGCGACAGAGCCGTCAGTGCCTGTTCGCCACCGGACAGCAGCGACATCACCTGCAGCTTCTTGCCCGGCGGGCTGGCGTGGATTTCGAGGCCGGCCTCGAGCGGATCCTCGGATTCGGTGAGGCGGAGTTCCGCCTTGCCGCCGCCGAATAGCTTGGTGAAGAGCTGCTGGAAGTGGCCGCTGACCTGCTCGAAGGCGGCGAGGAAACGCTCGCGGCCCTCGCGGTTCAGGCTCTGGATGCCCTGGCGCAGGCGGCCGATGGCGGCGACCAGGTCGTCGCGCTCGGCCGTCATGCCGGTGATCTGCTGCTCCAGCTCGTTGGCCTCTTCCTCGGCCCGCAGGTTGACGGCACCCATGGTCTCGCGCTCGTGCACGAGACGCTCAAGGCGATGCTCGGCCTTGTCGATCTCCGGCAGCTCCTCCAGCGACTGGACTTCGGCCAGCGCCAGCACGCCGTCGGGCTCGCAGCGCAGCCGCTCGACGATGCGCTCGACCACGGCCTCGCGATCCTTGGTCGCCTGCTCGACCTGGCCCTCGCGCCGGACCCGGCTTTCGCGGGCGGCCGCCAGTTCGCCTTCGGCCTGGCGCATCGCCTTGTCGGCTTCGGCCAGTCGCGTCTCGCCGATCGCGAGTTGATCGGCCGCCTGCTGGCGGTTGACCTCGGCCTTGGCGATCTCTTCGCCCAGCGCCTCGCGCTTGGTCTCGATCTCGGCGGGCCGGGCTTCCAGCTCGGCGATGGCGCCGGCGATCTGCTCGCGGCGGGCATCGAGTTCGACGATCTGGCCATCGGCATCGG
>JAUXRT010000004.1 GCA_030681635.1 Reyranella sp. | reverse complement strand
CGCCGCCTTGCGCACGAAGGCCTCGAGCGCCTCGTCGTCGGTCATCACCTGATCGAAGGTGAAGCCCTCGACAACGAAATTGTCGATCATGTAGCGCCGGAGCGCCGCCGGACCGTCGAGCAGGGTGGCCACCGCGCGGGTCAGCCACTTGTTCTTGGTGTTGACCACCCCAATCTCGCGCACCCTGGCGCTGTAGGAGGCGGGGAAGGGGACATCCGTCACCTTGCGCAGCGCATCGGTCATCTGGACCGCGGCCATCAGCTTGAAGCCGCTCATCAGCCGGTCGATGTCGCGCTTGTCGGACAGCAGGTTGAACTCGACGACCGGCTCGCTCCGCCAGTCGCGCGAGGCGAGCTTCACCTGGCCGGTCTCGGAGTAGGTCTTGTTGATGAAGGTGAGCAGCGAGGCGATCTGCTCGCCGACCGCATGCCAGGCCGACTTGCTGGCGACCGCCACGAACATGTCGCCCTTGGGAATGCCCGGCAGGTTCGAGGAATAGCGCAGGCCGACATGGATGTGCCGGCGCGTATGTTCGCGCAGGCGGGCGTCGCGCCGGATGAAGGACGAAAGCGCGATCGAGGGATGGTCCATCAGGCGCTGGCCGACACCCTCGAGGGCCGCGACCACCGGAATGCCAAGCTCGGCAAGCTGGCCCACCGGCCCGATGCCGGCCCGCATCAGATGGGCGGGCGTGTGGATGGCGCCGGAGGAGAGGATGATTTCGCGGCCGCGGAACTCCTGTTCCTTGCCGCCGATCATCGCCGTCACGCCGACGCAGCGCGTGCCCTCGAACAGCAGGGCTTTTACCTGGGTGTCGGTCGAGATCGTGAGGTTGGAACGCTTGCGCGTCTCGGTGTCGAGATAGCCCATCGCCGCCGACACCCGCCGTTCCTCGGCGTTGGAATGGGTGACGGGGAAGTAGCCTTCGACGAATTCGCCGTTCTGGTCGGGCAGGAACTTAAAACCCTTTTCCTCGAAGGCCTTGCCGACCGCCTCGGCGTGGCCGCTCCAGTGCTCGCGCGGAATGCGGCGCACCGGGATGCGTCCGTCCTTGCCGTGCAATGGCCCGTCGAAGTCGAGGTCGCGCTCGACCTTCTTGAAGTAGGGCAGCACATCGTTCCAGCCCCAGCCGGCGGCGCCGCGCGCCTGCCATTCGTCGTAATCGGTGGGGGCGCCGCGGTTGGCCAGCTGGCCGTTGATCGACGAGCCGCCGCCCAGCACGCGCGCCTGCTCGTACTTGCGCAGCGGCGGCCGGTTCTCTTGCGGATTGTTGTGGCTGACGATCTGGGTATGGACCTTGAGCTCGGTCCAATGGAAACGCGGGTCGAAATAGGCCGTGCCGGAATAGCTGTCGGCGATTTCCGGCGGTTCCTTGCCCGGCGGCGTGTCCTGGCCCGCCTCGCACAGCAGCACCTTGTTGGAACTCCTGGCCGAGAGCCGGTTGGCCATGACCGATCCGGCCGAGCCACCGCCCACGATGATGTAGTCGTACACCGTGCATTTCCCCTGTTTGTTGGACCCACGCTAGCACGCCCGCGGGCCGATGTGGCCAAAGCAAGAATCGGCTGCGGAACTGGAAACCGCGGAGCGCGTTCCCCGACTGTGCCCCCAACGGAGGAGGCCCCCGAACAGAGGAGGAAAGCAGACCATGAAACGCACCTTGTTGACCTTGGCCCCATTGACCCTGGCGCTTCTGGCCGCCGCCGGCACCGTCGGCGCCCAGACCGTCACTCCGCCGTCGGTCGGTTCCGGAACCGTGACGACCCCGTCCGTGAACCCAGGCGCCGTGACGACTCCCGCCGTTCCCGGGGCGCCCGCCGTCGGCGGCGCCACGATCATGCCGCCGGGCACCACGTCGGGCGGCGCGACCACGCCCAGCGTCACCCCGCCGTCGGCCACGGTGCCCAACATTGCCAACCTGCCGGCCACCAACGCGGACGGTTCGGCCGGCGCCCAGGCCCGCATCGAGGCCGATGGCTACAGCAATGTGCAGGGGCTGACCCACGGCACCGACGGCAAGTGGCGCGGCCAGGCCACGCGCGGCGGCGCCCGTGTCGGCATCACTGTCGATGCCGAGGGCAAAGTCGCCACCGAGTAGGGAGTCATCCGCAACAAGCATCGATCGCCTGCCTCGTCGCAAGACGGGGCGGGCTTTCGGCGTTGCCGGCGTCGGTGAAGCCTGCAATCGTTTCGAAACGCTGCGCGGGAGGTTTCGTATGCCGGACATCACAGCCGCAAACGCCGACATCGCCACACCTGAACTCATGAAGTCGATTTCGGCGGCCTTCAACAGCCGCGACGTCGACCGCATCGTCGCCTGCTTCACCGACGACGCCACCTTCTGGCTGGCGCGCGGGCCGGAGCCGGTCGGCCGCACGCTTCGCGGCAAGGCGGAAATCCGCAAGACGCTCGCCGACCGCTTCAAGGTGATCCCCGACATGCGCTGGGACCACAAGGAGTACATCTACGCCGGCAACCGCGCGATCTCGGTCTGGACCGTAAAAGGCAAAGGCGCCGACGGCGAGGAGCTCAACTACCAGGGCTGCGACATCTACACATTCCGCGGCGGCAAGATCTCGGCCAAGGACACCTACTGGAAGATCGTCGAGCAGAAGGATCGCCTCTGATGGCTCTCGATCTGGTGATCCGTGGCGGTACGGTCGTCGACGGCTCCGGCAAGAAGCGCTTCACGGCCGACGTGGGCATCGCCGACGGCAGGATCGTCGAGGTCGGACGCATCAAGTCGGTGGCCGCGCGGATCATCGATGCCGATGGCCTGATCGTCTCGCCGGGCTTCATCGACGGCCACACCCACATGGATGCCCAGGTCGCCTGGGATCCGCTGGGCACCTGCTCGTGCTGGCACGGCGTCACGTCCGTGATCATGAGCAACTGCGGCTTCGCGCTGG
>JAUXRT010000002.1 GCA_030681635.1 Reyranella sp. | reverse complement strand
CGTGGTCGGAGTCACCACCTCCTCGGTGTCGGGTGTCGATGGCAAGTTCTGGGAGTTCCTGAAGTATTTCTACAAGACCAATCACGTCTGGAGCTCACAGATCGTCACCATCAACAACGACACCTGGAAGAAGATCTCGCCGGCCAACCAGAAGATCATCAAGGACCTGGCGGCCAAGCTCGAGCCCGAGTTCTGGCAGGTTGCGAATGATGCCGACACGAGCAGCGCCAAGCGCCTGACCGAGGGTGGCATGGAGATGATCATCGTGCCGCCGGCGATGCTGAAGGAGATGCGCGAGAAGACCGTCGCCCTGGAGAAGGCCTTCATCGATCGCGCCGGGCCGGCCGCCGCCGATATTATCGCCAAGTACAAGAAGGACCTGGGACGCTCCTGACCGTGTCAGTCGGGTCCGCTGGACGCCCGCCCGATCCGATCGGGCGGGTGCTCGACGCCATCGACGGATTGTCGATGTGGGGCGCGTGGGCGTCGGCTGCCTGCATCGCCTCGATCCTCGGCCTGATCGTGGCCGAGGTCGTGTCGCGCAACCTGTTCAACATCAGCATCTACTTCGCCTGGGAATTCAGCGCCTACCTGATGGGCGCGGCGTTCCTGATGGGGGCGGCCTACGCCTTGCGCGCCGGCGCGCAGATCCGCGTCAACGTCCTGCTCGAGAATGTCCCGAAGCCGGTGGCGCGCTTCTTCGACCTGTTCTCGACCGTCTGCGGCATCGCGATCGCGGCCTATCTCACCTGGGCGCTGGGCGAGATGACGTGGTTCTCCTGGATGCGCGAGTCACGCTCGCCGGAGAAGAGCGAGATCCTGCGCTGGATCACGCAGTTCCCGCTGGCATTGGGATCGCTTCTCTTCACCCTTCAGGCCATCGCACGGCTGGGCCGTCTGCTCCGCGGCGAGCCGGGCGACGATGCCAGCCTGCGCATCGGCCAGGACATCGAATAAGCACATGAGCATTCTCCTGACCTGGCTGCTGGTCCTGATGACGGCGCTGCTCTGCGTCGGCATCTGGATCGGACCGGCGCTGATCGCCACGGCCGTCGTGCTGCTGGAGATGTACACCAACCTGCCGACGCACAAGCTGATCGCCAACTGGGCGTTCAACGTCGCGACCTCGTCGGACATCGTCTCGCTGCCGCTGTTCATCCTGATGGGCGAACTCCTCTTCCGCACGCGGCTCTCGCAGTCGCTGTTCTCGGGCATCGCGCCCTGGATGAGCTTCCTGCCGGGCCGCCTGTTCCACACCACGGTGATCGGCTGCTCGATGTTCGCGGCGATCTCGGGCTCGTCGGCGGCCACCACGCAGGTGGTCGGCCGCATTACGCTCACCGAATTGCTGAATCGCGGCTACGACAAGGGTCTGGCGGTCGGCAGCCTGGCCGGGGCGGGGACGCTGGGCTTCCTGATCCCGCCCTCGATCCCGATGATCATCTATGCCGTGCTGGCCGAGGAGTCGCTCCTGCGCCTGTTCACGGCCGGCTTCCTGCCGGGCTTTGCGCTCGCCAGCTGCTTCATGGGCTACATGGCCATTCGGGCGGTCCTGAACCCCAAGCTGGTGCCGAACGACGACCACACCAACTGGACCTGGGGCGACCGCTTCAGGAGCCTGATCGAGCTGGGGCCGGTGGCCTTCCTGATCCTGACCGTGCTCGGCACCATGTATGCCGGCATCGCCAGCCCGTCGGAGGCTTCGGCTATTGGCGTGATGGGCGCCCTAGCCGTTGCGGCCGGTCAGAGGACCTTGAGCTGGAAGGGCATCCGCGACGCGCTGCTGGGCTCCGTCCAAACCACCTGCATGATCGGCATGATCGTGATCGGTGCATTTGCGGTCGGTACCGTGCTGGCCAACCTCCGCGTGCCGCAGTTCGTCTCGGCGGCCATCACCTCGTGGCAGCTGTCGCCCTTCGTGCTGATCATGTTCCTGATGTTCTTCTACATCCTGCTCGGCACGGTGCTGGAAGGCTTCTCCATGATCGTGCTGACCCTGCCGATCGTGCTGCCGGTCGTGCTCGCCGCCGGATTTGACAAATTGTGGTTCGGAATTTTCCTGATCCTCACCATCGAAATGGCGCAGATCACTCCGCCGGTCGCCTTCAACCTGTTCGTGATTCAGAACATCACCGGCGATTCGCAGACCTATGTTGCCTGGAAAGTGATTCCGTTCTTCCTGATTATGATGGGCTTCACCGCGCTTCTGACGGTCTTCCCCCAGTTCGTCACCTGGCCGGTCGATTTCATACTGTCGAGATAGACCGGCCTCTGACAAACTGCGGAAAGTGGAATTTAATCGGGGGACGGCATGGATCCGCGCCAGGTAAAGACGGCGGCTGATGCCCGCAAGATCGTCAAGGAACGGGGCCTCACCCACATCAAGGTGGGCGTCCACGATATCGACGGCATCATGCGGGGCAAGTACATCCACGTCGACAAGTTCCATTCCGCACTGGAAGGCGGTTTCGGCTTTTGCGACGTCGTGCTGGGCTGGGATTCGAACGACCAGCTCTACGACAATGGCACCTACACCGGCTGGCACAGCGGCTATCCCGACGCCAACGTCCGCATCCTGCCGGACACCTGCCGCGAGATCGCGACCGAGCCCGGCAACCTGTTGTTCCTCTGCGAGTTCGTCGACCGGGCGGAGGAGATCTGTCCGCGCGGCGTGCTGCGGCGCGTGCTCGCACGCGCGGCCAAGATGGGCTTCGAGGTCAAGGTGGGCTTCGAATACGAGTTCTTCGTCTTCGCCGAGACGGCGTTTTCGATCCGCGAGAAGGGCTATCGCAACCTGAAGCCGATCTCGCCGGGCTTCTTCGGCTATTCGGTGTTGCGTAACTCGGTCCTGGCCGACTGGTACAAGGACCTGCTCGCCATGTGCGAGACCATGGATATGGGCATCGAAGGCCTGCACACCGAGACCGGCGCCGGCGTGCTGGAAGCGGCGCTCAGGGTCGGCGACGCGCTGCCGTCGGCCGATCGTGCGGCGCTGTTCAAGCTCTTCACCAAGGTACTGGCGGCAAAGCGCGACTGGCTCGCCACCTTCATGGCCAAATGGTCGAAGGATTGGCCGGGCTGCGGCGGGCACATGCATATGTCGCTGTGGAAGGGCGGCAAGTCGGCCTTCTATGACGAGAAGGCGCCGCATCGCATGAGCACGACGATGCGCCATTTCGTCGGGGGCCAGCGGGCGTTGATGCCGGAGACGCTGGCGATGGTCGCCTCGACCGTGAATGCGTACCGCCGGCTCATCCCCGGCTTCTGGGCGCCGACGGATGCGACCTGGGGCGTCGAGAACCGCACCACGGCCTTGCGGATCATCCCGGGTTCGGCCAAGTCGACCCGCGTCGAATACCGGGTCCCCGCCGCCGATGCCAACCCGTACCTGGCGCTGGCCGCCGCGGTCGGTTCGGGCCTGTGGGGGATCGAGAACAAGATCGAACCGGGCGAGCCGATCAAGGGCAACTCCTACGCCGTCAAGCATCCGGTGAAGTCGCAGCTGCCGCGCACGCTGATGGATGCGGCCGGCCGGCTGAAGGGGTCGAAGCCGGCGCGCAACCTGTTCGGCGACGCCTTCGTCGATCACTATTCTGCAACGCGTGAATGGGAAGAGCGGGAGTTCCGCAAAGCCATCACGGACTGGGAACTCGAACGCTACATGGAAATCATCTGATGGCTGCGTCCTCTCCGCTCGTCGGCAACTGGAATTACCCGACCTCGATCCGCTTCGGCGCCGGCCGCATCCGCGAGCTGGCCGAAGCCTGCAAGGCCGTTGGCCTCAAACGTCCGCTGCTGGTGACCGATCCGGGCCTCGCCAAGCTGCCGATGATCGCCGATGCGATGATGGCACTGCGCAAGGCTGGCCTCGAGGTGGCGCTGTTCAGCGAGGTCAAACCCAACCCGGTCGCTGCCAACGTCGAGGCGGGCATTCGCGTGCTGCGCGCGGGCAAGCATGACGGCGTCATCGCCTGGGGCGGCGGCAGCGGCATCGACGCTGCCAAGGCGATCGCCTTCATGGCCGGCCAGACGCGGCCGATGTGGGATTTCGAGGATATCGGCGATTGGTGGACGCGCGCCAACCCGGCCGGCATCTACCCGTCGATTGCCGTGCCGACCACGGCCGGTACCGGCTCGGAGACCGGCCGCGCGTCGGTCATCACCGACGAGAAGACGCACACCAAGAAGGTGATCTTCCATCCGAAGATGATGCCGGCGATCGTGATCGCCGATCCCGAGCTCACGGTCGGCCTGCCGGCCAAGCTCACGGCCGGCACGGGCATGGATGCCTTCATCCATTGCTTCGAGGCCTATTGTGCACCGGGCTATCACCCCTATGCGGAAGGCATCGCCGTCGAAGGTATGCGACTTGTGAAGGAGAACCTGGCGCGCGCCGTGAAGGACGGCCGCGATGTCGAGGCACGCGGCCACATGCTGGCGGCTTCGCAGATGGGTTCGACGGCCTTCCAGAAGGGGCTGGGCGCCATCCATTCGCTGTCCCATCCCGTCGGCGCGGTACTCGATACGCATCACGGCCTCACCAATGCCGTCGCCATGCCCTACGTGGTGAAGTTCAACCGTCCGGCGATCGAGGAGAAGGTCGTGCGGCTGGCGCGCTGGCTCAACCTGGCTGCCCCGACTTTCGACGGTTTCATGCAGTGGACGCTCGACCTCCGCCGCGAGGTCGGCATCCCGCATACGCTGGCCGAGCTCGGCGTGAAGGTCGAACATCTCGACAAGTTCGCCGAGTTGGCTGCGGTCGATCCGACGGCCGGCGGCAATCCGGTGAAAGCGGGGGTGCCTGAAATGCGCAAGATGTACGACGCGGCCGTGAGCGGCCGGCTCTGACATGGCGCCGAATTTCCCCACCCAGGCCCGCGTCGTCATCATC
>JAUXRT010000068.1 GCA_030681635.1 Reyranella sp. | reverse complement strand
TTGTGAGACCGACGACCCCCGAGCCCATGACCGCGGCGGTCCGCTCGGTGTGCGCCATCGCCAGGTCGGTGGCCATCGACGCGGTGCCCCACGACAGCGACATGCCCGAGCCGCCGTGGCCGAAGTTGTGGATGATGGTCTTGCTGTCGAGGGTCGCGGCCTTGAGGACAAACCCCGACGGCCGAAACGGGCGCAGCCCGATGGTGGTGCGGATCACGCGATCCCAGGCGACGTTCACCAGCGGCAGTCGCACCGGCGGCCGCGTTGGCGCGGCGACTTGCGGCTTGCCCGCGCCTTTCGGCGCGCAGGCTTGGGTGGCGAGTCCGATCGCACCCATGCTGGCGAACTTGATAAGAGACCTGCGGTTCATGGGAAGAATCATATCGGACTCGCGCATCGTGCGCGCGTGGGGCTCGGCGGCTTCGCCGCCTTGTAGGGGTCGCTCGCTCCGCTCGCATCCTGGGGCTCGTCGCTGCGCGACTCGTGGGGGTTCGCAGTCGCGAGAGGCATTCCCCCACGAGCGCCGACTTGTCCCGCCGAAGCCTTGCGGCGGAGGCGGAAGGCGCGAGCCCCACGATGGGCGCGGAGCGCCCGAGCCCGACGAAGGCGCGAAGCGCCGAGCCCCACGGCCCCCAGCAACCGCGGGCCCGCCTAATCGTCGCGCAGCACCACGTTCGGGTCGACCCGCGACGCTCTCCAGGCGGGAATCCAACACGCGATGGCCGCCACCAGCGTGATGGTCGCAATCACCGCCACCAGCGTCGTCGGATCGGTGGGTTGCACGCCGAACAGCAGCGACGCAATCAGGCGGTTGAGCGCGAAGGCGCCGGCGAGGCCGGCGACGATGCCGATCGTGGTGAGGGTGAGGCCTTGCTTCAGCACCTGTCCCATCACGCTCGATTGATCGGCGCCAAGCGCCATGCGGATGCCGATCTCGCGGCGGCGTTCCGCCACCATGTAGGACAGCACGCCGTAGGTGCCGATCGCCGCCAGCAGCAGCGCCAGCCCGGCAAACGCGCCCAGCAACTGCGCCAGCAGCCGCGGCCGCCGGATCGCGTCATCGAACACCGCGTTCATTTCCTGTAGCCGCACGACCGGCACCGTGCGGTCGGCCTCGCGAATGACGGCCTCGATGCTTTGCGTCAGCGAGGCGGCGGGCAGCGTCGTCCGCAGCACCATGTTCATCGTCCCCGGCACGAA
>JAUXRT010000759.1 GCA_030681635.1 Reyranella sp. | reverse complement strand
TGCCGTAGACGACCGATGTCGGGCCGCGGACGATTTCGATCCGCTGGATGTCGGCAGTCGACAGCTTGGCGACGTTGGCGGTGCCGGCACGATGGCTGTTGATCAGCACCAGGACCTGGCTCTTGAAATCACGGCCTTGGCCTTCGGTCGCGGCCCCTCGGATGTTGATCGAGGTCTGGCCCGGCGTCCATTCGCTCATGAAGCCGACGGCGTTTTCCGCCAGCAGATCCGCGACCGACCGCGCTGTCGATTTCTCGATCCTGTCCTGGTGGATGATCTGGACCGTGCCGGCGATGCGGTTGACTGGTTCGGGCCGGCCGGTCGCGGTGATGAAGCCTTCAGGCAGAATGTGGGTCTGCGGATTCCGCGCGGGCTGCGGGTCCTGAGCGGACTGGGGATCCTGCGCGTAGGCCGAGGAAGGACCGATCGCCACCGCGATCAGGGCAACCTTCGCGGCAATGAGATATGTATGCAGCCTGCTCATGACTTCCCCCACACAAGAACGGCAGATTTTCTGGGAATTTCGAGGCGGAACCCGGCCGCTTCGCGCTTCGCCTTCCGGGCGAGATGCGTGCGCATTCGAGCGCGACGATCGTCGGCAACAGACCATCCGAGGCGGTCGGCCAGATAGGTGGCAAGTTCGTCGAGATCGGGAACGATGCCGGTGAACGTCCAGTCGGCGAACGAGACGTCTCGTGGCATCGACGACGGCGACAGGCCGCGAAGGACGATATCGACGCCGGGCGTTTCATCCTCGCCGTGCCACTCGAGCGGAAGGCAACCGGCAAAGCACAGCCCTCGCGGCCCTGCATGCGCTGGCACGACCCAGACGACCGTCCGCCTGGTCCAACTCCGGCAGCGGGCCAGGAATGCCTCGGGTTCATCCATGGTCGCGGGCATGGTTGCCGCCAGCACGGTGTCGTGGCGCTCAGCCGGCACGCCGGCTTCATGCCAGCCGGCCGCCACAAGCTGCGGCGGATGATCGAGAGCGGAAAGCCGCACCCGCATGCTGGGTGACGGCTCGATTGCGGCCCATCGGCGCGTGGGATCGTGCAGCGCATGGCCGAGCTGGCCGCCACCGGCGCCGACATCGAGCAGATCGCCGATCTCGGGCACGCTGCGGCGGACCAGCGGTGCCACCTGGGCAACGTAGTCAGAGGTGTCGATCGCCGAGGCGTAAAGCGCCAACGGATCGATCTCACGCCGTTGGCCGGCGGGATCATGAGGAAGAAGCGTCAAGACGAAAACTCGCAGCGACCGTCACACGTCACTGCGAACTGTAGCCAACGGGCGCCATGCCGCTGGACGCGGATGGAATCCGATGGAGTCTACATCAGGACACCCCGCCCAATGCGTTCGCGCGTGACAACGGCTGGCGGCAGGTCTCCTGGCTCACGGGTCAATGCCTTCGACCACCTTCCCAGGAACCCGAAAGTTCCCAGTGGTATTCTCGGTCGCAAGCTCGCCGCTCACAGTTGCGGGGACAGCCGCGGAGTAGTGCGCCGAAGCGCACGCACCGCATTCCCTTTTGATCCCTTGCGGGAACCACCAAACTTGATGCTGGCAGTCGATGTGCGAGGGGTCAAGGTCGATTCAATTCACGCATGGCATCGCACGCCATCGCAGGTTTGTTCGGCAACCCGCTCCGCTATGATCGCCGGCCAAACGGATGGGAGCGCACCGATGCCACGACTGGGTTACCTGCTGCCGACCCGCGAACGGGTCATGGAGGGACAACCCGAGACCGCCTCGCTGCTGGCGCTGGCCGAGCGTGCCGAGGCGCTGGGCTTCGACTCGGTCTGGGTGGGCGACTCGCTCCTCGCCCGGCCGAGGCACGATCCCCTCACCCTGCTCGCCGCCGTCGCGGCGCGGACACGCAGGGTCGAACTCGGCACCGCGGTGCTGCTGCCCGCCTTGCGCAACCCCGTCGTGCTTGCCCAGCAGGTGGCGACGCTCGACCGCATCGCCGAGGGCCGGGTGATCCTGGGTGTCGGCATCGCCGCCGACCTGCCGAACATCCGCGCCGAGTTCGAGGCTGCGGGCGTGTCCTTCGACAAGCGGGTCGGCCGGATGGTCGAAGGCCTGGCGCTCTGTCGCGCGCTGTGGACCGGCAAGCCCGTGGAATGGCCACGGAGCAACGAGGGGGGCAAGGAGGGACGCTGGAAGGTCGCCTCCAGCGTGCTTGGCCCGACGCCGCATCGGCCAGGTGGTCCGCCGATCTGGGTCGCCGGGGCGGTGCCGGCATCGCGCGAACGGATCGGCCGGCTCTACGACGGCTGGTTTCCCAACTCGCCAAGCGTGGCCGAGTACGCCCCACAATGGGCAGACGTGAAGCAGGCGGCGCGCGCTGCCGGACGCAATCCGGATGCGCTGACAGGCGCCATGTACCTGACCCTGGCGATCGACGACGACGCAGGCAGTGCCGACGCAAGGCTCAACGCCTATCTCGAACATTACTACGGCCAGCCTGCCGGCGTGATCCGCCAGCGGCAGATGAGCTATGCCGGTCCGGCCGCCGGTGCGGCGGCATGGATGAAAAGCTATGCCGATGCCGGCGCCAGCCATCTGGTGCTGCGCTTCGCCGGTGACCACGAGCGGCACCTCGAGACCGTGGCCCGCTTGCGGCGCGATCTCGGCTGGTAACGACGGGGACGAACTACATCGGCGGCGTCAGCCCATCCTTGCCGACCAGGATCCGCGTCACCGTCAGGCCACCGTCGGCGCCCTTGGCCGCGCCCATGAACACCTTGGCGCCGACCTTGGCGTCGGCACGGTCTCCTGCAGCGAAGGTGACGATCGGGATGCCGGGCTTCACCCGGATCTCCTGGGTGCCGTCCTTGTATTTGAGCGTCAGCGTCTGGCCGTCGCCCGCCGTGGCGACGGTCGCCACGGTGGCGTTGGTCATCATGCTTTCGGGCTGCAGGTCCCAGGGATAGTGACCTTCGTTGCTGCCGCGGGCCGCTTCGGGAAACACCAGCACTTCGAGCGCGTTCAGGACTCCGTCAGGACCCTTGAGCGAGGCGATGCCGACAAAGCTGCCTTGCTTCACTTCCGACAACGCCGTCGGCACGACCAGTACGGCGACCCAATTGTCGGCCAGCTTGACCTCGACGGAAGCACCCTCGCGCGTGGCGATGGTGGCGGCCTTGCCGTCGATGGCGGCAATGCTTCCACGCAGGCGCGTCGGCGCCGACTGGGCCCACGCAGTGCCGATGACGGCAACGGTCACCAGCGCGGCGACGCCGCTGGCGAGCAAGCGGATTCGGTTCATGGATGTCTCCCTCTGCAGGAGTGAGGAAGCTGGCACAACGGGCCCCTCACGGCCGCTTACGATTGCGTGAGGGCCCGGGCAAACGCCTGAGCGTCACGGCCGACGGCAGGCAGCGGCGATTTCCGGCGCGAGCCTGGTTGCGAACTTGAGCGAGCCCTTCGCCACGAAATGGCTCGGATCGGAAAAGTCGTCCGACTGGAAATCATCGATGGGGACTTCGATGTAGGTGTCGCCCAGCATTGCCGCCTCCTGCCGCAGGATGCCGTTCAATCGCGACATCAAGGCCCACAGCCCTTCTTCCGGTATGAACGGCGCCCAAGTATGCGTCCCCCCAGGCTCATCGATCAGCCTGGCACGGTCCATGATCTCGCCGATCCAGAGCGTCCTGATTCCCCTTTGGCGATTGATGGCCGAGATCGAACGGACGTTGCGAACATAGATCGCCTCGAATGCAGGATCGGGATCGGCGCTGATCTCACCGCGCGGCGGCGCCGCGGGCCGGACAGTATCGAAGGCGAGCACGGCCAGCCGATTGAGGTAGCGCAGGGTCGGCGAGAAGAAGAAGAGGCCGTCGCCATCCAGTCGCCGCACTTCCAGACCATCGACCAGGCTCGGCGCCTGATAGTCGGCATAGCCGGGATCAAGGCCTCGGATGTGCGAATTCTGGATGTCGACGCCGCCGACATAGTAGATCGCACATGTCGGCTGGATACCGTACGGCGACTGGTAGAAGGCTGTCTGAAGAAGGATTTGCGCCGTGGCGTACATGGTGACGCCGTGGTTGAGGACGGCAACGCGATCCGCGCCCAGGGTCCGCTCGAGCTGCTCACCCCACGACAGTCCCTCCGGTACGGCAATGTCCTCCGTCGTCGAGCCGCCGAACAGGGCGATGATTTCCTTGCCGCGAAGCTCTTCGGCGGAGCGTTCGCGTCCCCGCAGACCCTGCGCGTTGAAAGAATAGTTGCCCCGTGTCTTTTCTCCGGGAAGCGTCGGCCTCGAGACAGCCTGAAGCAGCGGATGCCAGACCGCATGCGCCCGTTCCCGATCCCGTGGCAACAGGTCGCTTGGCACCAGGCGATGGCCGAAGAGCACGGCCGAGCCCAATCCCAATCCGATCTCGAGGGCCGCGACGGACAAGACGACCGCTGCAATTCTCGGCATCCGTGCACAAATGACGCCAAGCGCAATCAACGCCGCCACGTAGACGAAGTACCACCACCGTCGCGTCCCGAACGCCACGTCGTCCGCGAGGTAGTAATGCGTGGTCACCGCGCCTGCCACGGCCGCCAGCATCAGAGCCGCCAAAACGGCAAGGGTGCGCTCGAACCTGTAGGGCTTGGCTAGTCCGATATGAGCGAGAAACCAGCGCGCCATGATGTCTCGTTGCAACGTCCCCTCGGTAATAGCACATTCGATGCAATGAATGCCTTCCTGAAAAACAGCCTGCTGCTTTTCAGCGTGTCGATCATGTGCCTGCTTTCCCTGGAAGCCTTTACACGCACCGTCCTTGATGACGGCACCGTGTATGAGCTGGAAATGTGGAAATATGCACGCCAGATCAAGGTACGCGACTATCGGCAGGAAATCGGCCATCGCCATCGGCCCGACGCAGAAGCACCGCTCATGGGCGTGGTCGTGCGCACGAATTCCTTTGGCTTCCGCGGCGGCTCGATCCCCGAGAAGGCCGCCGCTGGCGTGGCACGCATCGCCTTCGTGGGCGATTCGATCACGCTGGGCTGGGGCGTCGCCGAGCAGGAGACCTTCGCCAACCAGATCCTGACCACGCTCGCCCAGCAGGGCCGGAAGGTGGACGGGTTCAATCTGGGCGTCGGAAACCTCAACACGGCACAGGAACTCGCGCTGTTCCGCGATGCCGGCGAACGTATGCATCCCGACATCATCGTTCTGGGTTTCACCATCAACGATGCCGAACCGATGCCGGAATACACCTCCGCGAATTGGCTGTCGCGGCATTCAGCAGCGTGGGTCGTGGTCGCCTACCGCTTCGATTCTCTTCTGCGCCAGTTGGGCTACTCACCCGACTGGAAGCACTATTATCGCCGGCTCTTCCGCCCCGACTCGACCGGCTGGACCGACACGCAACACGCCCTCGCCGAATTCGCCGACGAGGCGGAGGACCTTCGCACACAATTGATCGTTGCCAAGATTCCCGAACTGCGCGAACTGAAGCCCTATCCGTTCACCGATATCTCGACCACCGTCCAGGCCGCGGTGGAGAACGAGGGAGCATTGTTCGTCGATCTCCTGCCGACGGTCGAGGATCTGGAACCTTCGAGCCTTTGGGTGACCGCCCCCGACCCCCATCCCAACGGCCTGGCGCACGCCGCCTTTGCGCAGGGCATCATGCCGAAGCTCACGGCCGCACTGGACCGCCTGTGCCGCCAGCAGGGCAAAGGCTGCTAGACCGCCGACGGTTTCGCTCGGCGCGACGATCCGCTTTTCCGGCGATCCAGCCCGTTGCAGATCGCAAGCGACCATGAATAACCTGCCTGCAGCGAATAGCGCCGCTTTTCACCGGATGCAGGAGCGACAGCAAATGGCCGCCTCGCGCCAGACCCAGGCCCTCGACTACGACGCCATCGTCATTGGCGCGGGCATCTCGGGCCTCTACCAGCTCCATCGCCTGCGCGAACTCGGGATGCGGGTGCGGGTGCTCGAGGCCGGCACCGGGGTCGGTGGCACCTGGTACTGGAACCGCTATCCCGGCGCGCGCTTCGATTCCGAAAGCTACTCCTACGGCTATTCCTTCTCGCAGGAGCTGTTGGATGAGTGGCATTGGACCGAGCATTTCGCGCCGCAGCCCGAGACGCTGCGCTATCTCAACTTCGTCGCCGACAAGCTCGACCTGCGTCGCGATATTCAGTTCAAATCCCGCGTCAGTGCCGCCCACTATGGCGAGGAGACCCGGAGTTGGGACGTCACGCTGGAAGACGGCAGCCGCTACACTTCGCGCTTCCTGATCACCGCCATCGGCCCTCTCTCCGCGCCGACCATGCCGCGCATCCCGGGCGTCGAGAGCTTCAAGGGCCAGTCCTGCCACACTGCACGTTGGCCGCATGAAGGCGTGGACTTCGCCGGCAAGCGCGTCGCCGTGATCGGCACCGGCGCCACCGGCGTCCAGACCATCCAGGAGGTCGCCAAGACCGCGGGCCACCTCACCGTGTTCCAGCGCACGCCCAATTGGTGCGCGCCGCTGCACAACGGCAAGATCTCCGAGGAGGAGATGCGCGAGATCCGGGCCGGCTACCCGGAAATATTCAAGCGTTGCCAGGAAACCTTTGCCTGTTTCCTGCACACGCCCGATCCGCGCGCCACCCACGAGGTGACGCCCGAGGAACGCGAGGCTTTCTTCGAAAAGCTCTATGGCGAGAAAGGTTTCGGCATCTGGCAAGGCAACTTCCGCGACGTGCTGGTCGACAGGAAGGCCAACGCCCTGCTGAGCGACTTCGTGGCGCGCAAGATTCGCGAGCGCGTGACCGACCAGAAGGTTGCCGAGCAGCTGATCCCCCGGAACCACGGCTTCGGCACCCGCCGCGTGCCGCTCGAGACGAAATACTACGAGGTCTATAACCAGCCCAACGTCGCACTGGTCGACATCAACGAGACGCCGATCGAGCGCATCACGCCGAACGGCATCAAGACCAGCGACCGGGAATACGCGTTCGACATCATCATCTACGCCACGGGTTTCGACGCCATCACCGGCAGCTTCGATCGCATCGACATCAGGGGCGCGGGCGGCCTGAGGCTCAAGGACAAATGGACCGGCGGACCCAAAACCTATCTCGGTGTCCAGGTCGAGGGTTTTCCCAACATGATGATGCTGATGGGGCCGCACACGGCACTGGGCAACATCCCGCGCAGCATCGAATACAATGTCGAGTGGGTGACGGGGTTGATCCGGCACATGCGCGCGCACAATCTGACCCGCGTCGACGCCCGGCCCGACGGCGTGAAGTCCTGGACCGACCATGTCATCGCACTGGGCGAGGGCATGCTGTCCAATGAAGTCGATTCGTGGATGACCGGCATCAACCGCAACGTCGACGGCAAGCAGGTCCGCACGGTCGCACGCTACAGCGGCAGCGCGCCCGCCTACCGCGCGCGTTGCGACGCCGTGGCAGCTGACGAATATCGGGAAATGGCGCTGTCTTAGTTGCCCGCACTCCCTGGAACGAGCCCTTGAATGAGTGCGACCGCTAGGCCCACGTTGTCTTTATTGGCGCTCAGCCACGTTAGTGCGGCGTCGATCACGGTAGGACGTTAAAGCAACAACAGGCCATATCAACTTGGAATCCTGTGTTCGGATGAGCGCGCCTCCTGCGCTCGAACCAAAGCGAGGGCGCGTTTCAAGCTGGCCTCGATATACCTACCTTTTACAGGCCGGCGCTTCCGGGTAGCCGAGATCGAGGCATGAACCGTCCAGGTCGCCGGGAGTTTTGACTCCGATGGCATTTGCCAGGGTCGGCGCGATCGACGTCGTTGCGACAGGCAACACGCGCGTCTGCGGCTTTGCGCCTCGCCACCAGAAGATGATCGGTACGGCGGTGTCATGATGGTAAGGGCCGGCATGCCCCATGATAAATCGCGTCGGCCGGAT
The DNA here is from genome assembly GCA_030681635.1 of Reyranella sp. GTDB lineage: Bacteria > Pseudomonadota > Alphaproteobacteria > Reyranellales > Reyranellaceae > Reyranella. The sequence continues at coordinate 11,173 of JAUXRT010000759.1, read as the reverse complement.
GGGCGCCACCGAGATGCCGGACTTGTAGGCGACGACGATGTCGCCCGTGCGACCTGCCATCGCGCTTTGCGCGAACCTGTCCTTCAGCGAGTAGTCTGAAACGGCGCTCGCCGTGACCTTATGGCCGACCAATTCGGACAGGGCGAAGGCCTGCTCGATTTCCGGCCGGCGCCTGAATGCCGCCAGGGCGGCCTCGACGACCTTGCCGCGCAGGGGCTCGCCGAGCCCCTTGCCGTCCTTGTCCACGGCATAGAACTGCACCGAGTCGGGCGAGACGAGCGCGTCATGGTCGAGGCCATCCTCGTCCTCGACGCCGGCCGCATCGTGGAGAGCGGCACATATGACGAGCTGATCGCGCGTGACGGCGCGTTCCGGCGGCTCGTCGAACGGCAATTGCTGCAGCCGCGTTGGCGGGTGTCGGCGAAAGAATTGGCGAGTCGGCTTCCTCGTGCGGCACAATGCGGCTAGCGTGGTCGCCTCCGGAAGACAGTTGTGGAGGGCTGCCAGGCCAATCCGGCTTCGGTTCGTGAGGCTCGGCGCCTGCGTTGGTGAGGCGCGCGTTTAGTCGGGTTCTCGAAAGGTCACGTCCATGAGCTTGTCCGAATGCGAACATTTCACCGCTGACCTGCAGTCCAGCGAGTCGCTGGGAGCCGAGGCCGGGAAGGCTGAGGCCGACGGGTCACAGGCCAGTCCGATGGCCCGTGCCGTCGCCTTTGCCGTGAGCAAGAGCTACGCCTTCACCGCCGATGAGATGAGGGAGCACGCCAGGACGACAGCCCAGGTTACGGCCAAAGCCGCCGGCAAGGAACTCAGCGATGTCGAACTCGACGCCGTCGCGGCGGGCAGCAATCCGTATGCGGGAGGGATGAATACGTCGTCCAGCCAGGCCGCGCATACTGCCGCTCAAGCGAGCGTGGTTGCCGAGTATTTCGAGGCTGCGAAGAAGGCGAAAATTGGAGGATGAGGCCGGTGGTTCAACGCTGGGACTGTCTCCTGGACCCATGCACTATGCATTGTCACAAAGGAACGCCGCCATGAGCATCGCCGAGATCGAGCGCTTTGCTGCCGACCTGAAGTCCAGCGAAGCCCTGCGTGCCGAGGCTAGCAAGGCTCAGGCTGTGACGCCGGTAGTCGCTTTTGCCGCGAGCAAGGGTTACGTCTTTACCGCCGACGAGGTGAAGGAGTACGCCAAGACGAAGCAACTTAGAGATTCCGAACTCCATAGTGTCACGGGGGGAGATGACCGGATGATAGATTACCCTTACCCCGCTAACGCTGGTCTTGGTCCAGCAGATGGAGTCGTCCGACCCGGCGGGTGGAATCCTTTCATACCTCCACCTTGGAAGTTCTAGGCGCACGATCCTCGATATGGCCCCGACACCGCGGATCGCCAGGCCGACATTCATGGGAGAATTATCGATGGCACAATCCGCTGAATTGACGCGATTCCTTGCCGATCATGCGACGGCGGAAAGGCGCACCGCGTTCCTGAAGGATATCAGGACTGCCGCTACGACGGCTGACGTCGCGGCGGTGCTGAATGCCAAAGGCTACAGGATCGACGACACCGAAGTCGCTGCCGCACTCGGTTCCGGCAATCAGGGGTCGCTGACCGATGCGCAGCTCGAGGGCGTCGTGGGCGGCAACAGCCTCCCGCTCCTCGATATGTTTCGCGGAAGTCCCCCACCACCCGGCACGCCGCTGGCGGACACGATGGAACCCACCCTTAGGGTCCTGGTCAACCTTGGCTATCACTAAGCGCTAGGCGCCGTCGGCGCACGTGCTTGGCCGGTCGATTCGGGATATCTGGGGAAATGGTCTCCACTCAGACAACTCCTTCGCCCCGCCCCGCACGTTGGGGATCCGAGCCATCACCGGCCACACCATCGCCAGCATCAACGAGGTGCTCGATCGCTACACAAAATTGACCGTGGATCAGGCTGGCGCTGCGCTCGCCAGGCGTCTCGCGCACGAGGGCATTTCGACGAAGAGTCTAACGTCTGCAGACGTTAGACCGAGACGTTAGACTTTTGTGCCTGGCTTGTTCCAACGGCGGAAAACCACCGGCGCACATAAAACGTTGGCGCGCTTGCATTCCTGCACGATGGTGCCCCCGGTCGGACTCGAACCAACACTCCCTGGGGAACCTGATTTTGAGTCAGGCGCGTCTACCAATTCCGCCACGGGGGCACGCTGTCGTGCGGCGCGAATAAAGCCGATGGGCGGAACCAGGTCAACGCTTGCCGGGCCCTTCCTGGTCCGGTTTTATGGCGCCGCCACCCAAGAAACGCCGCCCAGGAAACGCCGCCAGGAGGAAGTCGCGAGTGCATCCCTACATCCACGCCCAGAAGAACCCGGGCAAACCGGCCTATGTCATGGCCGGCAGCGGCGAGACGGTGACCTATCGGCAGCTCGACGAACAATCCAACCGCATCGCGCAATTGTTCCGCTCACTGGGCCTCAAGGCCGGCGACCATATTGCCCTTTTCCTGGAGAATAATGCCCGCTTCTTCGAGATCTGCTGGGGCGCCCAGCGCTCGGGCCTGGTCTATACCGCGATCAGCTCGCGGCTGACGGCGGCCGAGGTCGACTACATCGTCACCGACTGCGGCGCCAAACTGTTCGTCACCTCGAAATACCTGGCCGACAAGGCGGCGGAACTCGGTCCCCTCATGCCGGGAGTCCGGAACCGCTACATGGTCGACGGTATCATCGCCGGCTATCAGTCGTGGGAAGACACGGTCTCCCGGTTCCCGGCGACGCCGATCGCCGACCAGACGGCGGGACATGACATGCTCTATTCGTCGGGCACGACCGGCCGACCCAAGGGCGTGATGCCGGTCCTGGAGCCACAGGCGATCGACTACGACAACCCGCTGCTTGCCATCAGCCGCAAGCTCTACGGCATCGACCAGGACACGATCTATCTGTCGCCGGCGCCGCTCTATCATGCGGCTCCCTTGCGCTTCAACATGAGCGTCATGCGGTTGGGCGGCACCTCGGTGATCATGGAGAACTTCGACGCCGAGGAATTCCTGAAGCTGATCCCCAGGCACAAGGCCAGCCACACCCAGGTCGTGCCGACCATGTTCGTGCGCTTCCTCAAACTGCCCGAGGAGGTGCGTGCGAAGTACGACGTGTCCTCGCTCAGGACGGCGATCCACGCCGCCGCGCCCTGTCCGATCCCGACCAAGGAAGCCATGATCAGGTGGTGGGGCCCGATCATCTGGGAATATTACGGCGGCACCGAAGGCAACGGCCTCACCATGTGCAACGCCCAGGAATGGATGGCGCACAAGGGCACGGTCGGCAAGGCAATGATCGGCAAGCTCAAGATCTGCGACGACGAGGGCAACGAACTGGCGACCGGCGAGCCGGGCACCGTCTACTTCGCCGAGGGGCGGCCGTTCGAATATCACAACGACCCGAAGAAGACGGCCGAGTCTCGGCATCCCAAGGGTTGGACCACCTTGGGCGACGTGGGCTACGTCGATGCCGACGGCTTCCTGCATCTGACGGACCGCAAGGCGTTCATGATCATCGCCGGCGGCGTCAACATCTACCCGCAGGAATGCGAGAACCTGCTGATCAACCATCCCAAGGTCATGGACTGCGCCGTGTTCGGCGTCCCCAACGACGATTTCGGCGAGGAAGTGAAGGCCGTCGTGCAGCCCCGCAGCATGGCCGACGCGGGCCCCGCCCTGGCCGAGGAGCTGATCGCCTACTGCAAGCAACACCTCTCGGCCATCAAGTGTCCGCGCAGCGTGGATTTCGAGGCCGAGTTGCCGCGCCACCCCACCGGCAAGCTCTATAAGCGCCTACTGCGCGACCGCTATTGGGAGGGCCGGGCGGCCAAGATCTGACTCGACTCCTCATAATAACCAGTTATATGGTTATCCATTCGATGGAGGCTAGCCATGACTGCGGAGCTGCGCGCGCTGAACGCCAGGTTCATCCATAACTTCATCACCAACGACGTGCCCTCGCACGATGCCATCCTGCACAAGGATTTCATCTGCATCACACCGGCGGGCGGGCGCGTCAGCCGGGCCGACTATCTGACGGCCTGGGCGACCGGCTTCGACGCCGCGCGCATCCCCTACTTCGACTATCGCGACGAGCTGATCCATGTGTTTGGCGGCACGGCGCTGCTGCGCTCGACCAACAAGAGCATCCGGGTGAAGGACGGTATCGAGAGCGTGGGCATGACGATGTACACCGACGCCTATGTTCACCAGGACGGCGCGTGGAAATGCATCCAGGCGCAGATCACGCCGGTGGCGCCCGCCAACTACCCGCCCGACGAAACGATCGTGAGGAAATACGTCAGGGGAAAGCTCCAGTCGTAGCCGGGCATGCTATTGGTTCTCCCTGTTTTAGGGAGAATCGCCATGAAGGCAGCAGTCGTTACCGAGAGCGGCGTCCAATACCAGGATGCGCCCAAGCCCTCGCCCAAGGCCAACGAGATCCTGATCAAGGTGAAGGCGGCCTCGCTCAACCGCGCCGATCTCGCGGTTGCGTCCGGCCATGCCCACGGCCGGGTCGGCGGCCCGGGAACCATCGTCGGCCTGGAATGCGCCGGCGAGGTCGAGGCGGTCGGCGCCGACGTGAAGGACTTCAAGCCCGGCGACCGGGTCATGAGCTCCGCCGCCGGCGGCTTCGCCGAGTATGCCGTCGCGGATTGGGGCCGCGCCCACAAGATCCCCGCCAACAACATGAGCTACGAGCAGGCCGCCTGCATGCCGGTGGCGGTGCAGACCATGCACAACGCCCTGGTCGGCGCCGGCCGGCTCAAGAGGCCTGAGTCGGTCCTGATCCAGGGCGCCAGCTCGGGCGTCGGACTGCTCGGCATGCAGATCGCCAAGTTCCTCGGCGCCTCGATCGTCATGGGCACTTCCACCAATGAAGGCCGCCGGGCGCGGCTAAAAGAGTTCGGCTGCGACCTCGCGCTGGACACGCGCGATCCGAAGTGGCCCGACAAGGTCAAGGAAGCGACCGGCGGCAAGGGCGTCGACCTGATCGTCGACCAGGTGTCGGGCGGCGTCATGAACCAGAACATGGAGGCCGCCGCCATCCTCGGCCGCATCGTCAACGTCGGGCGGCTGGGCGGCATGAAGGGCGAGTTCAACTTCGACCTGCATGCGCTGAAGCGCATCGACTATATCGGCGTCACCTTCCGCACCCGCAGCCCCGAGGAAGTGCGCGACATCGTGCAGGCGGCCCGCGCCGACCTGTGGCCGGCCATCGAGGCGGGCAAGCTCAGCCTGCCGATCGACAAGACCTTCCCGCTCGCCCAGGCCGCCGAGGCGCTTGCGCACATGAAGGCCAATGCCCATTTTGGCAAGATCGTCCTGGTCGTCTGAAGACGACCGTATCGTCTGACGCCCAAAGGCAGGCCCGCATGAGCAAATCCATCAACCACCTCGCCACCGCCGACGGTCTCTTCTTTGGCAAGGGTGGGCTCGACCAGCGCAAGACCTCGAAAATGGTCGATGAGGCGCTGGCCGGCACCGACGATGGCGAGCTGTTCCTGGAATATGTCCAGAGCGAGAGCCTGTCGTTCGACGACGGCAAGCTGAAGAGCGCCGCCTTCGACACCACGCAGGGCTTCGGCCTGCGTGCCGTGGCGGGCGATTCGACCGGCTTCGCGCACGCCTCGGCGCTCGACGAACACGCCCTGAAACGGGCCGCCGCAACGGTTAAGGCGGTACGTTCCGGCCGGTCGGCCAAATCGGACGAATCGCCGCGCGGCACCAACCGGCTTCTCTACGCCGACGACAATCCGATCGACGGCGAGCCCTTTGCCCGCAAGGTCGCCCTGCTGGAAGAGATCGACGCCTATGTGCGCGCCAAGGAGCCCAAGGCACGCCAGGTCTCGATCTCGCTGGCGGGATCGTGGCAGGTGGTCGAGATCATCCGCGCCGGCGGCTGGCGCGCCGCCGACGTGCGCCCGCTGGTGCGGCTGAACGTCAGCGTCGTCTGCGGCGACGGCACGCGCATGGAAGCCGGCAGCACCGGGCAAGGCCGCCGCGCCGCCTATGGCGACATCTTCAAGCCGGAGAACTGGAAGCGCGAGGCCGACGAGGCGATCCGCCAGGCGCTGGTCAATCTCGAGTCGGTCGACACGCCGGCGGGCGAGATGCCCGTCGTGCTGGGCGCCGGCTGGTCGGGCGTGCTGTGGCACGAAGCCGTCGGCCATGGTCTCGAAGGCGATTTCCACCGGAAGAAGACCTCGGTGTTCAGTCACATGATGGGCGACATGATCGCGTCGCCCGGCGTCACCGTGGTCGATGACGGCACGCTCAACGACCGCCGTGGCTCGCTCACCATCGATGACGAGGGCACGCCCACCCAGCGCAACGTGCTGATCGAGAACGGCCGCCTGGTCGGGCTGATGCAGGACCGCCAGAACGCCCGCCTGATGGGCGTGAAGCCGACCGGCAACGGCCGCCGCCAGAGCCACGCCTACGCGCCGATGCCGCGCATGACCAATACCTTCATGCTGGGCGGCGACAAAGACCCGAAGGAGATCATTGCCTCGGTGAAGAAGGGCCTCTATGCCGCCAACTTCGGCGGCGGTCAGGTCGATATCGTCTCGGGCAAGTTCGTCTTCAGCTGCACCGAGGCCTACATGATCGAGAACGGCAAGCTCGGCCGGTCGGTCAAGGGCGCGACGCTGATCGGTGCAGGCTCGGAAGCGCTGACCAAGGTCGGCATGGTCGGCAACGACATGTCGCTCGATCCCGGCATCGGGACCTGCGGCAAGGAGGGCCAAGGCGTGCCGGTCGGCGTCGGTCAGCCGACCTTGCGCATCGACGCGCTCACTGTCGGCGGCACGGCGACCTGATCGTAAGACCTAGGGCTTGGCCGGTGCTTTAGTATAGTCGGTGTCGCTCACCGGCTCGAACCAGCTGGTGGCCCGGCCCTGGTCGTCGGTCTCCGACATCGCGAGATGGCACATCATCGTGCCGGGCGCCGACCCGTGCCAGTGGCGCGCGTTGGGCGGAATGACCACCGTGTCGCCGGCCATGATCTCCTGCACCGGCTCGCCCTCGAGCTGGTAGCGGCCGACACCTGACAGCACATAGAGGATCTGGCCGACCGCATGCTGATGCCAGTTGGTGCGCCCGCCCGGCATGAAGGTCACGCGCGAAGCGCGCAGGCGCGACGGCCCCTCGGGGGCATAGACCGGATCGGACAGGACAGCGCCGACGAAGTTCGCCGCTTCTGCCTTGGCGGTCGGGCGGGACGCAGCCCGCATGATCCTTGGGCGCATGATGGCTCCTCCCTCTCTTGCGTGGGTGATCCCGAGTCTATCGCGTCTCCGCCAACCTTAGCGACTCCAGAAAGCGGGTCGCGGCACTCATCGACTTCATGTCGCCCTTGGTGGTGACCAGCATCCGGTAGAGCCGATCCTTGACGATGTAGGTGCGCATCATCACGCTGGAGCCGTTGGTGTCCTCGATGTCGAGGGCATAGCCATCCCAGCCCTGCAATGTCACCGGCTCGTCCCGCACATACTTGAAGCGGGCACGGGGAAACGCCTTCTCGGCCTCGCCGCGGCCGAGATCGCGGGCCATCTCCTTGGTGTCGCGGCTGGAGAACCAGGCCGGCTCGTAGTCGACATAGTCGAAATCGAACAATTCGTCGTCGCGCTTGGACTGCCAGGCCACGCGCTCGCCGGCGTGGCCCTTCTCCTTCTCGGCGGCCGTGGTCTTGTTGGCCGGTGCCGGCATTTCCAGCCGGAACCTGAGATCGCCGCCGACGACGGTCTGCCAATCGGCGGGCTGCGCACTCGCCATCGTGGGCACCATCAGGAGAGAGAAAACGAGGAGGCGACGCTTCATGACGCCGGGCTTCATGCTGGGGGCACGAGGTCTTTGCGGCCCGACCAGTCCCAGGCGACGCCGGTCCGCGAGATGCCGAGCAGCAGGCCGTGCAGTTCCTTCGGGTGCACCCAGCCGCCGTCGGGCTCGGTGACGGGATCGGCGCCGCGCGGCGTATAGCGGGCATTGGCGTCGAGCAGGCGCTGGCGCACTGCCGGCCAGTCATGGACCTCGACGTAGCACATGTAGAGCGAGTCGCCGTGCTTGTGGGCAAAGCGGCCCATGGCATGGACGTTGTCGGTGACCTGGCTGAGCTCGATGCGGTCGAGCCGGTTGGGCGGATCGAACAAGGTGAGCGTGCCGATATAGCCGAAGCGTTCACTGCCGATCTCGCTGAACCGTGCCGGGTCGAGGCCGAACAGGCCGGCATAGACGGCGGCGGCGCGGCGCCAGTCGCTGATCAGCGTGTTGGTCGTCTCGTAGAGGAACGACACCGGCCCGACACGCGGCCTATAGGTACTCTCGGAAATCACGATCGGCAGCCCGAAGGTGGCGTCGGCACCGAGGTAGAGCTGTTCGCCGTCGAGATCGTAGGCGATGCCCAGCCCCTCCCAGCGCTTGGCCATGCTGTCGAGATCGGCAGTGCAGTAACCCGCCGTCATCAACCCCTCGCCGCGCTTGGCGAGAAAATCCTGGGCGAGGCCCGCGCCGTCGGGCTCGCAGAGCTCGAACTCGCTTTCGCCGACGGCCAGGATCGTCCGCTTGGCGCCGAGGTGACGGCTATGGTCGCGGCGCGCGACTTCACAGCCCAATAGCTGGCTATAGCGCTGCGCTGCCTTGGCGGCGTCGTGGACGGCAATCTGAACGCGATCGCAACGGTCGAGCATGAGCCGACACTACCTCAGTACGAATACTCGCGGAACAGCGGTGCGAAGGCGCCCTGCCACTCGCCCTGCCACTTGGCGAGCAGCTCGTCGGCCGGCGCCAGGCCGCTGTCGACGGCTCTGTCGAGTGGAAAGAGATGGACGGTCTCGTCATTGCCACGCTCGTCGAGACATCGGCGCGCCTTCAGCCCGGCATGGGCGATCGCCACGACCTCGCGCGCCAGCGCGTTCAGCGGCCGGCCACGAAACACCGTGGCGAGCCCGGTCCTCGGCGTCTCGGCGCGCAGGAAATCGTGGTCCGCATCGGTCCAGTCCTTCACCAGATCCCAGGCGGCATCGAGCGCGCCCTGGTCGTAGAGCAGGCCGACCCACAGCGCGGGCAAGGCGTTCAACGCCGCCCAAGGCCCCGAATCGGCGCCGCGCATTTCCAGATAACGTTTTAGCCGAACCTCGGGGAACGCCGTCGTGACGTGATCGCCCCAGTCGTTCAGCGTCGGCAGCTCGCCCGGCCGCGCCGGCAGCTTGCCCTTCAGGAAGTCGCGGAAGCTCTGGCCCGAGGCGTCGATGTACTTGCCGTCGCGATAGACGAAGTACATCGGCACATCGAGCATGTAGTCGACATAGCGCTCGAAGCCGAAGCCCGGCTCGAACACGAACGGCAGCACGCCGCAGCGATCGGGGTCGGTATCGGTCCAGATGTGGCTGCGGTAGCTCTTGAAGCCGACCGCCTTGCCCTCGACGAAGGGCGAGTTGGCGAACAGCGCCGTCGCCACCGGCTGCAGCGCCAGAGACACCCGGAACTTCTTCACCATGTCGGCTTCCGACTCGAAGTCGAGATTGGTCTGCACCGTGCAGGTGCGCAGCATCATGTCGAGGCCGAGCTTGCCCTTCTTCGGCATGTAGTCGCGCATGATCTTGTAGCGCCCCTTGGGCATCCAGTGCATGTCCTCGCGCTTCCATTCCGGCGCGAAGCCGAGCCCGATGAAACCAGCGCCGATCTCGCCGGCAACCTCGCCGACCTCGCGCAGGTGCTGGGAATTCTCGGCCGCCGTCTCGTGCACCGTCTCGAGCGGCGCGCCCGACAGCTCGAACTGGCCGCCCGGCTCCAGCGTGATGCTGGCCTTGTCGCGCAGCAGCGCGATCGGGTTGTTGCCCTCGATGACCGGCTTCCAGCCGAACCGGGCCAGGCCTTCCAGAAGCGCGCGGATGCCATCCGGCCCTTCATAGGCGAGCGGCTTCAGCGTCGCCTTGTGGTAGCCGAACTTCTCGTGCTCGGTGCCCATGCGCCAGGCGGCGCGCGGCTTGTTGCCGGCGATAAAATACTCGATCAGCTGCCGCCGATTCTCGATCGGCGCGCCGCCGCCCGACGGTGGTGCGGACATGCGTTGTCGACTCCCTGGTCGCCCACGGCCTTCTGGGGGCCGGGAACGGCGCGGCCGCATGAGCATTTCTCACGCGAGCACGCGGCTGGTTCATGATGTTCAAGTTCCCGTCTCCCATGCCGACGGGGGCCAGCGCAAGCGGTCAGACGGTACCCCTGGATGTGCGATAATCAGCCTCTAGACGCGGTGTCGGCTGGCGCCAATCGCCCACCAGCGCCTGCCAGCAGGCAAGTGCCGCCAGGGCCGCCGTATCGGCCCGGAGGATGCGCGGACCGAGCCCCACTGCCATGACATCCTTTATGCGACGAAGGGCGGTGAGCTCCTCCTGGGCGAAGCCGCCCTCGGGTCCAACCACGACTGCCCAGGGCGCCGCGCGCGCCGCGGCATCGAGCCCGCCCAGCGCCTCGGCGATCGGCGGGCCGCCGCCTGTTTCGTCGCATATCAACAGGCGCCTTCCCTCCGGCCAGTCGGCCAGCAGCCGCGCAAGATCGATCGGCGGCCGCACCTCGGGCACGCTCAAGCGCTCGGTCTGCTCCGCGGCTTCGATCGCATTGGCGCGCAGGCGCTCGACATTGACCCGCTCGACGGCGGTATGGCGCGTCAGCACCGGCTGCAGGACAGCGACGCCCAGTTCGGTCGCCTTCTCGGCGATATAGTCGATGCGCGCACGCTTGACCGGCGCGAAGCAGAGCCACACATCGGGCTCGGCCACCTGGGGGCGCGTGCAGTCACCGACTTCGCCCACCGCCGCCTTCTTGCCGCGGCCGGAGAACGTGGCCCGCCATTCGCCGTCGCGGCCGTTGAACAACAGCAGCGGCGCGCCATCGGGACGCCGCATGACATGGCGCAGATAGTGGACCTGCGCCTCCTCCAACGGTGCCTCGGTCCCGGTAGCGAGGTCGGCTTCGACGAAGAGACGCGATACGCTCATGGAGTTCCCTGCTGCATCGCTGCATGATGCCGCCATGACCGCCGACGGAACAACCGGCTTTACCGATATCAACCGCCAGCACTGGTCGTTGCGCTACCTGCCGCCGTGGGCCCGGCCCTATGGCCGGCTGTCGCGCTGGGACCGGCCGAT
>JAUXRT010000747.1 GCA_030681635.1 Reyranella sp. | reverse complement strand
CAGGATCAGGCGCAGCACGGACTCGGTCTTCATGGCGGACCTGCTATTGCTTGAGGATGACGTCCGGCAGGTCGTTGCCGTGGTGCTTCGTGTAGATGGCGTTCTGCGTGCCGTCCGTGAGCTTGGCGGCGATCCACTTGTTCACCTCGGCGAGCAGGCGCTCCTCGTCCTTCTTGACGCCGACGGCGAGCTTGAAGGTGTCGAGCACGAACTTGACCTCGAGCGGGCGGGCCGGGTTCTTCTTGCCGATCGGCGCGACCAGCAGCTCGGCGGTCGAGATGATGTCGACCTGGCCGCTGAGGTAGGCCTGCGCCTCGGTGGCGTCGTCCTCGTAGCGCACCAGCTTCATGCCCTTGGGGCCTTCCTTGGTGAGCTGCGTGTCGTGGGTCGTGCCGCGCACGGTGCCGACGGTCTTGCCGTCGAGATCGGCCAGCTTCTTGAGTTCGATCGACTTCAGCGCGGCGATCACCGTCGACAGCGAGGCATAGGCCAGCGAAAAGTCGATGGCCTTGGCGCGCTCCGGCGTGATCGACAGCGTCGAGATCACGAGGTCGGCCTTGCCGGTCTGCAGCGACGGGATGCGCGATGCGCCGGTGGTCGGCACATGGACGAACTCCAGGCCCCAATCCTTGGCCAGCGCCTTGGCGGTGTCGATGTCGGAGCCCGAGGGCTGCATCTTGTCGTCTGTCATGCCGTAGGGCGGCACGCCGAGATCGACGGCGATGCGGATCTTGCCGGACTTCTTGATGTCGTCGAGTGCGTCGGCGCTGGCCATCTGGCTCACGCCCATCGTCGCCACCGCCGCGAAGGCAATGGTCGTCATCAGTTTCTTCATCGTTTCCTCCATCTTGTCATTTCGTTTTCTTGACCGAACTCTAGCGCCCCGCATCCATGTCGGCGAGCTTTGCCACGCGGCGGCGAAATTCCTCAGCCGTCGAGAATTTCGCAGCGAGGTAGGCGGCGATCAGGTCCTTGGCGAGCCAGGGACCGACGATCTGGGCGCCGATGCACATGACGTTGACGTCGTCGTGCTCGACGCATTGGTGGGCGGAGTGCACATCGTGGCAAACCGCGGCGCGGATACCCTTCATCTTGTTGGCGCCGATCGAGGCGCCGACCCCGGTGCCGCACACCATCAGGCCACGCTCGGCCTTGCCGGAGGTGATGATGGCCGCGACCTTGCGCGCGATGTCGGGAAAGTCGACCGGCGCGGGATCGTAGGAGCCGACATCCTCGACCTCATGGCCGAGGCCCTTCACGAAGGCGACCAGGTCGGCCTTCATCGGAAAGCCGGCGTGGTCCGAGCCGATGACGAGTTTCATGACTTCATCTCTTGCGGTTGATAGTTGGAGATCAGGTTCTTGCGCCGCAGTTCGTCGCCGATCAGGAAATGTTCGCGCAAGGCGCGCTCGGCCTGGTCGGGATCGCGCCGCGCCAGCGACAGGAAGACCTCGCGGTGGGCATCGACCAGCCGCGATGTGATGGCAGGCTCGCGAAAGGTGTCGCGGCGGCGCTCGACATGGCTGCGCATCAGCAGCGGCGAGATCGCCTCGTAGATCTTCATCAAGGCGCCGCTGCCGCTTGCCCGCACGATGGCGAGATGGAAGGCATAGTCGGCGCCGCCGCCGGTCTCCGGCTCATCGAAGGAGAGGGCCAGCATGTCGAGGATGCAGGCGATCGCCTGCAGGTCGCGCTCACTCGCGCGCTCACAGGCAAGACGAATGGCCTGGCATTCGATGGCGATCCTGGCCTGCAGCACGTCGTCGAGGATGTTCGGCTGCGGCGCGAGGCAGAGGGTCAACGCATGGCCCAGCACCGAGGCATCGGCGGCGCGCACGAAGGCGCCGCGGCCGTGCTGGATGTCGAGCAGGCCGAGCATGGCCAGCGACCGCAGCGCCTCGCGCAGCACCGGCCGGCTGACGCCCAGCGCCAGGGCAAGCTCGCGCTCCGCCAGCAGCCGGTCGCCCGCCTTCAGCTCGCCCGATAGCAGCCGGTCGCGGAAGAAGGTGAAAACCCTGTGCGCGCCGCTTTGCGACTCGTCGGTATCGGGGCGAACGATTTCGATCAGCGCCATATCGATGGGGCCATTTGGTCAGTCCGTGGTCTTACCACTCTAAGGCAAGGCCGCCCGCGGTCAAGTCCTGCCCGCCGGCATGAATTTCTACTGCTTGATCGTCACGCAGGCCGGGTCGATCGCGGCGTTGGCGATCTCGACGAAGCGCTCCAGCGGGCAGGCCTTGTCGCGGGCATAGGCGCTGCAAGCCGGCAGCTCGACCGCGACCATGCCGGGCGGATGGTCGATCGTGAGCGGCGTGTTGTTGCGCAGTTGCTCCGGCGTCTGGGCATAGAAGGCCATCCGCACGAAGCGCTGGCCGTTGCGGCCCTCGCGCAGCAGCTCGAAGGCGAGCCCGCTGCCCGGCGGGGCTTCGTTGTCCTGGTAGCCCTTGATCTCCCAGCCGAGGTTGAGCAGCCCCGCGACATTCAGGATGTTGGTGTCATGGCCCAGCAGCATGCCGAAGC
>JAUXRT010000742.1 GCA_030681635.1 Reyranella sp. | reverse complement strand
ACCTGTTCACCGCCAACGCGTCGAGCCAGATGAAGGAACGCATGCCCTATGTGGTCGAGGGACCGAAGGGGCCGGAATGGACCAGCCGCAACGGCGCCAAGTTCGGCCTGGTGAACGGCATGGGCTCGGCCGGCCGCGAATATGTGCCGGGCATCATCCACCGCTCCGACCGCATGGCCTCGACCGGCCTCTTTGACGACGGCAAGAAGGGCATCCGCCGCCTCACTGAGGTCGACCTGCGTCTAAAAGACCAGGACCGCGACGGCGTGCAGGCCGAGGTGCTGTACGGCGTGCTGGGCTCGAGCGGCCGGCTGAACGATCCCGAGGCTGCGCTGGAGATGCTGCGCATCTACAACGACTGGCTCCATGACTTCTGCAGCCGCGCGCCCGACCGGCTGGTCGGCCTCGCCAACCTCCCGAACTACAACATGGAGGAGTCGGTCGCCGAGGCGATGCGCTGCGCCAAGCGCGGCGTGCGCGGCCTCGACATCGCCAACCGCCCCGACATGACGCCGCTCTGGGACGAGCATTGGGAGCCATTGTGGAAGTTCGGCCACGAGACCGGCATTCCGCTGCACTTCCACACGATCGGCGGCCGTTCGCCCGATGTCACCAAGTTCCCGACGCATGTGCAGCGCCGCATCTTTGCCGTGCACATCACCGGCTTCCAGATGCACATGAGCACCATGTTGATGGGGCTGATCTTCTCGGGCGCGCCGGAGCGCTATCCGAACCTGAAGATCGTGATCGGCGAGGCCGGCCTCGGCTGGATCCCCTATGTGCTGCAGCACATGGATCTCGAGTGGGAGGACCAGTTCAAGGACCTCGATCTCAAGATGAAGCCCAGCGAGTACTGGCATCGCCAGTTCTACGCCACCTACCAGACCGATCCGGTGGGCATCGAACTGCTAAAACACCTGGGCGAGGACAATGTCATGTGGGGGTCGGACTTCCCGCACCCCGACGGCATCTGGCCGGACAGCCAGCAGTTCCTGACCGAGGAGCTGACAGGCGTCTCGGCCGGGGTCCGCCGCAAGATCGTCCGCGACAACGCCATGAAGCTCTATGGGCTCGGCGCCTAGCGCCGATCCGATGACTGCCGAACGCCGACTCTCGCCGGGCCATCTCTCGCCGACTAGGCTGCTCGACTTCGCGGCCGCCGTCTATGCATCGGCCGGTATGCCCGAGGCCGATGCACGCATCGTCGCCGACACATTGGTGATGGCGGATCTATGGGGCCATCAATCGCACGGCGTCATGCGGCTCTCGTGGTATCTCGCCCGCCTCAAGGCCGGCGTGTGCAGCGCAGTCGCCGCACCAAAATTCGTCGTCGATGCGCCGGCCGTGGCAGTGATCGACGGCGGCGACGCCATGGGCCAGGTGCTGAACGTATTCGCCATGCGCGAGGCCATTCGGCGCGCAAAGGTGCATGGCATAGCGGCGGTCGGGCTGCGCAACTCCAACCATTTCGGCACGGCGCTTTACTACACGCTGATGGCGGCGCGCGAGGGCTGCATCGCCTTCCTGTCGACCAATGCCAGCCCGGCGATGGCACCATGGGGCGGCCGCAAGAAGACCGTCGGCACCAATCCATGGTCGTGGGCAGCGCCGGCCGGCTCGCACCCGCCGATGGTGCTCGATATCGCCAATACCGGCGTGGCGCGCGGCAAGGTCTATCTCGCGCAACAGAAAGGCCAGTCAATCCCGGAGGGCTGGGCATTGGACATCAACGGCGCGCCGACGACCGACCCGGCGGCCGCGATCGACGGCATCATCCTGCCGATGGCCGGCCACAAGGGGTATGCGATCGCCGCCATGATGGACATGCTGTCGGGCGTATTGACGGGCAGCGCCTTCGGCAGCGGCGTCTTCGGCCCCTATCAGACGGAGCACAAGAGCGGCGCCGGCCAGCTGATGATCGTGCTCGACATAAAAGTCTTCCAGCCCCTCGCCGACTTCAACACGCGCATGGAAAAGATGATCGCCGAGTTGAAAGCCGTGCCGCTCGCCCAGGGTCACGCGGAAGTGTTCTATCCCGGCGAGATCGAAGCCCGAAACGAAGCTAGAAATCGCCGCGATGGATTGCTGTTGCCCGCAGACACGCTCGAGGATCTCGTGAAAGTCGGTCGTCAGTCTGGAATCGCGACGCCCTTCTGATCGACATGAATTCCACGCTGCGCGTTCCTCTCCTGACGACCCTGGCGATGCTGGCCTTCGCCGGCAATTCGCTGTTCTGCCGCCTGGCACTCCGCGACACCGAGATCGATGCCGCGAGTTTTACGGCGATCCGGCTCGCCTCCGGCGCGCTGGTCCTGGCCGCCCTCCTGATGCTGCGCGGCAAGCGTCCCACGGCGGGCGGAAGCTGGCCGATGGCGGCCATGCTGTTTGCCTATGCGGTGTGCTTCTCCTTCGCCTATCGCGACCTCACCGCGGCAACCGGCGCGCTGCTGCTGTTCGGCGCCGTCCAGTTCACCATGACGGGCTACGGCCTGTGGACCGGCGAACGAATCCGCGGCCTCAAGCTCGTGGGCCTGCTGGTGGCGC
This sequence comes from Reyranella sp., assembly GCA_030681635.1. Taxonomy (GTDB): domain Bacteria; phylum Pseudomonadota; class Alphaproteobacteria; order Reyranellales; family Reyranellaceae; genus Reyranella. Next base: position 6,314 of record JAUXRT010000742.1, on the reverse strand, counting down.
TGGCCGGCCTGGTCTGGTTGCTGCTGCCCGGCCTCGCGGCGCCTCCGCTGCTGGCGGCGGCCCTGATGCTGGTCGCAGGCGCGGCCTGGGGTGTCTATTCACTCCTGGGCAAGGCCGCCGGCGACCCGACGGCGGCCACCGGCGGCAACTTCCTGCGTTCCCTGCCCTTTGCCGCCGCCCTTGCCCTGACCGCCGGCACGACCACCGCCACTGTCGACCATACCGGGGCGCTTTATGCCGTGCTTTCAGGCGCCGTAACCTCGGGCCTGGGCTATGTCCTCTGGTATGCGGCGCTCCCGATGCTGCGGGCGACATCGGCGGCGACGGTGCAACTTTCGGTGCCGGCCATTGCGGCCCTGGGTGGGGCAGTGCTACTCGCCGAGCCGGTCACGACGCGCCTGCTGGTGGCGTCGGTGGCGGTGCTGGGCGGCATCGCCCTCACGATCTACCGGAAGAATTGAAAGAAGGCTCCATGTTCCAGGTCTCCGAGCGTCTCAAGAACGTAAAAGTGTCGGCGTCAGCCGCCATGACCCGCAAGGTGCGCGAGCTACGCGCCGAGGGCGTGAAGATCGTGGGCCTCTCCTCGGGCGAACCCGACTTCCCGACGCCGCTGCACGCCATCGAGGCGGCGCACAAGGCAGCCCTTGCCGGCGACACCAAGTATCCGCCGCAGGACGGCGTGAAGCCGCTCAAGGAGGCGATCCGCGCCAAGTTCAAGCGCGACAACAACCTCGACTATGCGCTGGACGAGATCATGGTCTCCAACGGCAGCAAGCAACTCATGTACGACGCGCTGATGGCGAGCGTGACCCCCGGCGACGAGGTAATCATCCCGGCGCCGGGCTGGATCTCCTACGCCGACCAGGCAACGGTGGCCGGCGCCACGCCGGTGTCGGTGTCGTGCCCCGAGAACAACCAGTTCAAGCTGCGCGCCGCCGACCTCGAGGCTGCGATCACGCCCCGGACCAAGTGGATGGTGCTGAACTTCCCCAACAATCCGACCGGCGCGGTGTGCTCGCGCGCCGAGATGCGCGAGATCGCCGACGTGCTGCTCGCCCATCCGCACGTGCTGATCATGGCCGACGACGTCTATGAACACCTGATCTATGACGACTTCGGATTCTGCACCATCGCCGAGGTCGAGCCCAAGCTGAAGGAGCGCACGCTGACGGTGAACGGTGCGTCGAAGGCCTATGCCATGACCGGCTGGCGCGTCGGCTTCGCCGGCGGGCCGAAGCCGCTGATCGCCGCCATGACTAACATGCAGGGCCAGATCGGCTCGGGCATTTCGACCATCAGCCAGGCGGCAGCCACCGCGGCGCTCAACGGTCCGCAGGAGCTGCTGAAGGAGCGCGCCGCCGACTACCAGAAGCGGCGCGACGAGGTGGTGGCGATGCTGCGGGCGGCACCGGGCATCACCTGCCACAAGCCCGAGGGCGCGTTCTACGTGTTCCCCAACATCGCCGGCTGCATCGGCAAGACCAGCAAGGGTGGCCGCAAGATCGACACCGACACCGCGTTCGTGACGGCGCTGCTCGAAGAGAAGCATGTCGCCACGGTGCAGGGCGCGGCCTACGGCATGAGCCCCTACTTCCGCATCTCCTACGCCACCGACGTCGCCAGCCTCCGCGAAGGCTGCGGACGCATCCAGGAATTCTGCCGCGAGCTGCGCTGAGTCGTGCTCTACATCCTCGACAGCGGGGCGATCGTCGAGCGGCCCGAGATCCTTGCCCATGCCGCCGCGGGCGACCTGCTGATTCCCGAGGCCGTGGCTGCCGACATCCGTGGACGTGAGGCACGTGGCCTGCGCCGCGATCTCCAGGCCCTTCTCGACCGGGCGATCGAGGCCGGCGCCGTCGTCGCCCCGTCCGCCGACGGCGGTGCCGCGGAACTCGCCGTCAAATGTGCCGAGGAAGGCGGCGCCGGGAATGTCCGCGTGATCACGACCGACCGCCGGCTGGTTCGGCTCATGGCCGCAAAGGGTGTTGCATCGATCGGCGGCAACCAACTCCTGGCCGAGCTATCGACGGCATCCGCCGACACCGGCATCGAACAGGCCGCCCGGCGCATCGTGTCGGCGCAGCGTCGCTACCTTTCCGTCGGCTTGGCGATTGCCGTCGCCGCAACAGGCGTGGCCATCCTCGTGGTGCGCAACCACCAGCTCATCTTCCACACGGCACCGGACTGGATCGTGCCCATCGCGCTCTTGCTGGCGGGGCTGCTGTTCTTCTGGTGGCGCGAGCGCGACCATCTCTCCTATGGACTGTTCGAGGTCATGATCGGCCTGCTCATCTCCTCGCAGTCCATCGCCACACTGCCTGCGCCCTATGAATTGTCGACGGCCAAGTCGATCCAGCTGGTGGGCGGGCTCTATGTCATGGTGCGCGGGTTCGACAATGTCGACCGCAGCATCGAGGACACGCGTCTCGGCGGCTGGTGGAAACGACTGTTTCGCCGGGGATCGGCCTAGATCGACTTCATCAATTTGACCTGCGCCGGAATGCCGAGCTTGCGCGAGCAGAGTGGCCAGTGCCACGGCTCCTGCAGGTCATAGATCATGTACCAGGTGAGACTGGCGGCCTTCTCGAAGTCCTGCGTGTACTCGGCGGCTTCCTTCATCGTGAGCACCGTGCCGTCGCGCATGCGCGTGTAGGTGATGAAGGTGCGCAAGGTGAACTGGAAACGTCCGTGATAGGCGCCGCGGCCGCCGTAGATCGGGCGCGCCGACGGCCCCCAGCTGCCGCTCTCGCAAGTCGCGAGCTGCTGCAGGAGATGTTCCTTGCGATCGGCCAGCTCCTGCTCACGCGGTGTCAGGCCGGGTGCGACCGCCGCGACTTCCGGCGGCTTGGCGCCGAACAGGTTGGCGCAGCCTGCGACGCTCAGCGAAGCGGCGACCAGAAAAGGGAGAGTGGCGGCGCGAAGGGCGATCACAACCAACCATTGTTCCCATGAAATCACCGGCGCGGCAAACCCCCGTGCCGCAAGCGCATGACACACAAGGTGCAGTATGAAACACAGCGAGATGTGCCAAGGAGTGTGATGCAAATACTTGTTAAACAAAAGTTGACATTTCAGCAAGTTTTATGGTAATTATTCGATATACTGACGGGTAGTCCGTCGGATCCTCGAAGCCCGCCCGGTTTGCACCGTGCGGGCTTTTCATTTTCCGATCCATCGCCATCGAAGCCGCCCCTGGGGCGGCTTTTTTCATTTCCGGAGACCAGCATGTGCCAGATGCGCGGCCCAGTGCCGCCGACGCCATATGGCGAATCTACGCCGTCGCCAATCAACAGCGCCCTCGCGCTCTATCCGAACCTCCGCAGCGACGACCAGCAGACGTCGCCTTCGCAATCCGATCCGAACCTTCATCTCGCTGGCCTTCTTGTGCCCGGCGCGGTCGACGCGTTCGGAAAAGTCTGGAGTTCCAAGGTTCCAAAGGAATTCATGGCGCCTGAACTGCCGCCAATCCTTCCTCTGCCTGGGCCGAGATTGGCGCCGCTCCCACCGCGACCAATCGGACCGGCTCCCGCTCTGCCGGCACCCATCGGCAGTCCGTTGTTCAAACTAGTCAACCCGGACGCCAACCAAGCCAGCCCTCCGCCTTTCCCCGCACCACCGCCGATCGGCCCGACGCTTTCGCCGCCCTCCAAGCCGCCTTCACCCCTTGAGCCCGAACGGATCCTGCCGGACGACATTGCAAAACCCGGTGGCCAGATCATCGGCGGCGGTTTTTCGATCCCGAAGGATCCGCATGCCCCGCTACCTGGCTTCCCAATCCCGGCCGAGGACGATCCGCTCAAAACCTTCGTCTTGGAAATGCAGATTGCTGAGGGGCGTCTGCGGCCTGATGGCAGGCGTCAACTCATTGCCAAGGACTTCGAAGACCTCAAGAAGGAGGATCCAAATTTCGGTCTGGCAGATGAGATCTATCGGGAAGCAGGAAAGCGAACGACCAAGGCCGGCGGATCGGCGTTGGGCACCGAATGGCACCAAATCGCCGAAGAAGTTGTCAAAGAGTTCCAGAAACGCGGCGAGGCCAAGGGTGTTCGGGCTGAAGTGACATATCTCGATACCAAAGAGCCGAACCAAAAAAATGTCAAAGGTTCGGCTCGCGTGGACTTGGTCTGGACTCGCGAGGATGGCACCATCGTTATTGTTGACTTGAAGACCGGCGGAGCCAATTTGAGCGCTGCACAAATCGAAAAGATCGTTCGCAATGTCGGCGGAGACAATCGCGACCGGCGAGTCGAACTCTATCAGTACAAGCCATGACGACTGCAGCCGACGTCAAGAGGATCACCCGGCTCGTGCGCGAGCGCGAGCCGCGGCTGATCCTCGTCAAGCGCTCTCTGATCCTGCCCCCAGCAGGGCACTACCTGAGAGCTTTCAATCTCGCAAGTTTGAGCAACAAGGACAGATTCCGTATCCACTACTTGGTGCGACCGCTCTATGAGCCCTTCACTGGCGTCGGCCTTTCCTTTGGCGATAGCTTTCCCAATGACGACTACGGCCCTTGGTCGCCAAGTCATCCTCATATCGAAGAGCGGATCGCAGACGCGATTCTCGGCGACGGTATGGCTCGAATTGAACATGTCGACAATCCCGAGGCCTTCCTCGAATACGTCAAGGCTTTGGATGACCTGAGGACCGGGGGCGACTGGCACATATTTCTCACTCATCTACTCCTCGGCCATCGCGACAAGGCAACTGACTTGGGAATGCAGACGCTTCGCCGATACTATCCACACGCTCGTCAGTCACGACATACGCGCCGATTTCTCCAGCTAATGGATGGCGGCCAAGCGCGTATCGATCGCGTCTTGAAGTCCTGGGAGCAGACAGTGGTACGGCAGCTCGAGATCGAGCGCTATTGGCAATCGCCCTGGCCGTCCTAGCTATCCCACCTGACGCTTCTGCCCCGCCCAGTACTTGGCCCGCAGCACTTTCTTGTCGACCTTGCCGACGGCGGTGAGCGGCAGGCTGTCGACGATTTCGATCTGCTTGGGCGCATGTGGAGAGCCCTTGCGGTCTTTCACCAGTTGCATCAGCGCCTCCGGCGAGGGCGTGCAGCCGGCCCTGGCGACGATCAGGGCGGCGACAGCCTCGCCCCATTTCTCGTGCGGCACGCCGAACACGGCGGCCATCGCGACGTCGGGATGCGAGGACAGCACATCCTCCACTTCGCGCGGAAAGACGTTGAAGCCGCCGCTCACGATCATGTCCTTCTTGCGATCGACGATGTAGAGGTAGCCGCGCTCGTCGGCGCGGGCGATGTCGCCGGTGTGCAGCCAGCCGCCTTTAAAAGTCTCGGCCGTCTGTTCGGGACGTTTCCAGTACTGTTCCATCGCATGCGGCGCCCGCACGCAGATCTCGCCCGCCTCGCCGGGCTCGACCTCGTTATTGTCCTCGTCGCGGAGCGTTACGCTGCAGGACGCGATCGGAAAGCCGCAGGAGGCGAACAGCTCGGGCCGCTTGGCGTCGTGGTCGGCCCTCCTGAGCACGCTCACCGGATAGCACTCGGTCTGACCGTAGAGCTGGCTAAAAACCGGGCCGATGCGCTCCAGCCCCTCGACCAGCCGCGTCGGCGACATCGGCGAGGCGCCGTAGAGGATCAGCTCCAGCGAGGAGAGATCGGTCTTGTCGAGCTTGGGATGATCGAGCAGTACATAGACCATCGTGGGCACGAGCAGGGTGAAGTTGATCTTCTCGCGTTCCAGCGTGTCCAGGAATCTCTCGGGATCGAAGCCTTTCATGAGATGAACCGTGCCGCCCTTCAGCAGCGCCGGCACGACCTTGGTGCCCGCCACATGGGTGATGGGCGCGGCGGCGAGGTAGCGCGGCGTCTCGGGAAACTCGAAGTCGGCGGCGACCGCGACCGTCATGGCGGCCGTCGAGCGGTGACGGCGGATCGCGCCCTTGGACTTGCCCGTGGTGCCGCCGGTGTAGTTGATGACGGCATAGTCGTCCGGCGTCGAGAGGTCGACCGGGCTTGCCTCGCCGATCCGCTCGGCCGCCGCCACCAGGTCGCGGCCGAAGTCCGCCTTGCCCATGGTCAGCACGACCCTTAGCCGATCCGCGGCCTTGGCGGCGATTTCACCGCCGCGCTCTGCGTGCGTCCGGGCATCGACGATCAGCGCGCTCACCTCGGCATCCTCGATGACGTCGAGATGATCGCTGAGAGCGCCCAGCGGATGCAGCCAGGTCGTGACCAGGCCCAGCCCGCTCGCCGCCACACCCGCGCACCAGGTCTCCGCATTGTTGGCACTCAGGAACGCCACCGTCTGGCCCTTCTTCAAGCCGGCTGCCGCCATCGC
>JAUXRT010000735.1 GCA_030681635.1 Reyranella sp. | reverse complement strand
GCGCCCGCTCTATAGTCGCAGCCCGTTAAAGGCATGGTCGAATCAAGATCCCCCGCTAATCCGCTGTTCCTGCGCGACGAGGAACTGCGTCAGGGCATCGAACTGATGTTCTATGCCTACCGCGATATCACGTTCGAATCGGACCAGCACCTCAAGCGCTATCAGCTCGGCCGGGCGCATCACCGCGCGCTCTACTTCATCGGCCGCCACCCCGGCGAGACCGTCGGCCACCTGCTGTCGATCCTCAAGGTCACCAAGCAGTCGATAAGCCGTGTCCAGAAGGACCTCCTCGAACAGGGCTACGTCGAGCAGAAGAGCGGCGCGCGCGACCGCCGTGAGCGAAGGCTGTGGCTCACCGAAAAGGGCACGAAGCTCGAGCTCGACCTGACCGACCGCCAGAGCCAGCGTTTCGCCCGCGCCTATCGCGAAACCGGCGCCGACTCGGTCGAGGGCTTCCGCAAGGTCCTGCTCGGCCTGCTCGATCCCGCCGAACGCGCCGTGGTCGACAAGCGGGTCAGGGGCGGACGCTGAGCAGCATGGACGCGTCGGCCGACAAGCCGCACATCCTGGTGGTCGACGACGACACCCGCCTGCGCGAGCTGCTGAAATCCTTCCTGTCGCGCAACGGCTTTCGCGTCAGCACCGCGGGCCACGCCGCCGAGGCGCGGCAGCGCTTGGCCGCGCTCGACTTCGACCTGATCGTGCTCGACGTCATGATGCCGGGCGAGACCGGCCTCGACTTCGCGACCCAGCTGCGCCGCACCGACAGCGTACCGATCCTGATGCTGACGGCCATGGGCGACACCAAGGACCGCATCGCGGGCCTCGAGACCGGCGTCGACGACTACCTCGGCAAGCCGTTCGAGCCACGCGAGCTGCTGCTGCGCATCCAGAACATCCTGCGCCGCGGCCGGCCGGCCGGCGCCGGGCCACCAACTGAGCCGCAGCGCCTCGTGGCGTTCGGACCGATGCAGTTCGACGTCGAGCTGGGCGAGCTCACGCAGGTGGGCAAGCGCGTTCCCCTGACCGACGCCGAGGTGGCGCTGCTGCGCGCCTTCGCCGGCCGCCTGGGCGAGGCGTTGAGCCGCGAGACGCTGTGCAAGATGGTCGGCAGCGCCGTCAATGAGCGCGCCATCGACGTGCAGGTGACCCGTCTCAGGCGCAAGATCGAGCCCGACCCGTCCTTTCCGCGCTACCTGCGCACCGTCCGCGGCCAGGGCTACCGGCTGGTCGACGCATGATGGTGGCCCGCTCATGAAATGGGCCGCCGCCCGCGACATCTTCGAGCGCATCGCCACCTGGGCCGACCGGCATTCGCCGCAGACCCTGTTCGCGCGCGCTCTGATCATCATCGTCGTGCCGATGCTGCTGCTGCAGGCGCTGTCGGCCTGGTGGTTCTACAGCCAGCGCGGCGACAACGTCACCAACCGCCTCGCCATCCTGCTGGTGCGCGACCTGCGCGTGCTTATTCAGCTGCGCGCCGATTTCCCTGACGACGAGCACCGCGCCTGGATCCTGCGCCGCTCGGCGCAGGACCTGCTGCTGTTCGTCAGCTTCCGCAAGGGCATCGTGCGGCCGTTCCGGGAACCGGAGTATTTCGACATCGTGGCCCGCGAGGTCCAGGGCGCGCTCGAAGCCGACCTCAAGCGGCCCTTCTACATCGACAACGATGTCGGCGGCGGCCAGATGCTGATCGAGATCCAGCTCGCCGACGGCGATGTCATGGACGTGCTGGTGCCGCATGTCCGCCTGACCTTCGGCTCGAGCTTCGCCTACGTGCTGGCCCAGCTTGGCCTGGCACTTGTGCTGTTCGGCCTCGCCATCTGGTTCATGCGCCGCGAACTCGTGCCGATCGAGCATCTCGGGGTCGCCGCCGATGCCTTGGGCAAGGGCCGCGACGTCCCTGACTTCGCCTTTTCGGGCGGCACCCGCGAGGTCCGCAACGCCGCCACCG
>JAUXRT010000725.1 GCA_030681635.1 Reyranella sp. | reverse complement strand
CAGTCGTGATGGTAGATGCGCGGCGGCTGGCAGGCGAAGTCGACCAGCTCCTGCAGCAGCCGCTCCGAGGAAGCTTTATCCATGCCGGGAATGTTGTGGGCGTGCCGGCCGATCAGCAGCGACTTGCGGCCGGTCTCGGGATGGACCTTCACCAGTTGCCGGAGCGGCACCGGGCCGTCGTGCAGTCCGTAGCCGCTGTACTCGCCGTCCTTGCTCTTGGTCTGGTGGCCGAGCTTGGACTGGCTGTGATGCAGTGAATGGTGTGCGGCGAGCTTTTCGACCTTGGCCTTGAGCGTGCCGTCGAGCGCATCCCAGGCCGCGCGCATGTCGGCAAAGCCGGTGCGGCCGCCGACGCTCGGCACCACCTCGGCGCTGAATACCGCACCCTTGGCCTGCACCGGCATATAAGTGCTGTCGCAATGCCAGCCCATGTTGCCTTTCAGGATCTTCATCATGTCGTCGTTGTCGGCCTCGATGCGGAGCGAGCCGTCGGACTTGACGTTGCTGATCGCCGCCATCTCGAACTCGAGCGGCCCGAAGCGCCTGGCGAAGGCGATCTGCTCGTCGCGCTTCAGATGTTGGTCGGGAAAGATGAGCAGCGCGTATTTCAGCCAGGCGGCGTAGAGCTCGCGCCAGGTGGCGTCGTCGAGCCCGGTCACTTTCACGCCCGTCACGACGGCGCCGAATGAGGTATTCGCCAACGGTTCGATGCTGAGAGTGTGGGCCATGTCGGGTTCCTCGCCTCTGCCAGGACTCTAGCCCTTGCCGCCTGGGAGGCCTAGCCCGTACCATTCCAACAGCAAGGGGCACTCCTCCATGACCGTCTCCGACAAGCGAAACCGCGCCGCCGCCAAACTGATGGCCGACGTCCATGCCATCACGGCGAAGGAAGGCATCACGCCGTCGGCACTGCACGCGCTCAAGCTGAAGCTGGTGGCGCTGGCGGCAAAGAAGGAGCTGTTCCCGCTCGCCGACTTCGCCATGCCGGTGGCGGAGGGCCGCAACCATCCGCTCCTCGTCGAGGACAATGACGGCCACGGCCTCTATCTCACGATCAGCCTGCCGGGCAAGGAAGCCGCCCCGCACGATCACGGCATCTGGTGCATCAACGCCGCCATTTCCGGCCGCGAACGCCACAAATTCTTCCGCCGCACCGACAGTCTCGCCAGGCCCGGCTACGCCACGGTGGAGCAGGTGGGCGAGGTGATGGTCGAGCCGGGCGGCGGCATGGCGATGGCCGATCACGACATCCACAGTACCGTGGTGGTGGGTGACAAGCCGGCGATCGGCCTTGCCCTCTACGGCTATGCCCTGGTGCGCTTTCCGTCGGTGTCCTGGTACGTGCCGCAATTCAATTCCGTCCGGACGACGCCGTCGCGCCGTCACGCGGCGATGGCGTGAGCGCCGGCATGGCCCGCACTCCAAAGCCGCATCGGCTCACGATCGCCAACACCCGGCAAACCATCGACTGCGCCGCCAACCAGACGGTCCTGGAAGCGGCTCTCGCCGCCGGCATCGACTTTCCCTTTGCCTGCGCCACCGGCAATTGCGGTACCTGCACCTGCCACCTGGATGCAGGCAAGGTCACCCTGTTGCCGCGCGGCGACGCCTCGCTCAGCCCGCAGCAGGCGAAGGCCGGCCAGACGCTGGCCTGTCGCGCCCGTCCGCGCAGCGACCTCACTGTTACCTGGTTGAGCCGGGCCGGCGGCTAGAGGGCGGATCGATGCGTATTTGTGTTTATGGCGCGGGCGCCATCGGCGGCAACTTCGCCGCGCGCCTGTCGGCGGCCGGCAACGAGGTCTCGGTAGTGGTGCGCGGCGCCCATCTCGATGCCATCCGCGCCCGCGGCCTCACCCTGCTGTCCGGCGACAAGCGCATCGTGGCGCCGGTCCGCGCCAGCGACCGGCCGGCCGATCTCGGGCCGCAGGACGCGGTGCTGGTGACCATGAAATCGTCGGGCCAGGCCGCGCTGGCGGAAAGTGTCGGCCCTCTGCTGCGCACCGACACGCCGGTGGCCTTCGTGCAGAACGGCATTCCCTGGTGGTACGGCCACGGCCTCGCCGCGTCCCGCCCGCCGGCGCCCGATCTGTCGCGGCTCGACCCCGGCGGCGCACTGGCCAAGGCCGTGGGCTTCGACCGCGCCGTCGGCGCCGTCGTCACCTCGTCCAACCATGTCATGGAGCCCGGCGTCGTGCGCAACGTCTCGCCCGATCGCAACACGCTCTGGGTGGCGGAGACCGACGATCGCCCCAGCCCGCGCATCGATGCCCTGCGGGCAGCGCTGGTCGGCGCCGGCATCGCGTCGCCCGCCACGCGCGATATCCGCTACGACGTCTGGCACAAGCTGATGGCCAATCTTGCCGGATCGACGCTCTGTCTCATCCTGGGCCAGCCCACCACGATCCTGAAGACGGCCGAGATCAACCGTCTCTGCCGCCGGGCGCATGCCGAGGCGCTGGCCGTGGCCGCGGCGCACGGCGTCGTCCTCGACGACAGTCCGGAGCAGCGCTACGGCCCGACCCGGGTCTATCCCGATCATCGCCCGTCGATCCTGCAGGACTATGAACTCGGCCGGCCGATGGAGGTCGAATCGATCGTCCGCGCGCCGCTGGCCTTCGCGCGCAGCGCCGGTGTGGACACGCCGACACTCGACGCGATCGAGTCAATCTGCGTCAGCCTGTCGGCGTCGAAGGGCCTCTACACGCCCTGAATAGCGGCACCCTCACCCTGAGGAGCGACCCGCAGGGTCGCGTCTCGAAGGGTCGGCAACAACGTGGCTGGTTCCCATCCTTCGAGACGGCGCTGCGCGCCTCCTCAGGATGAGGTGGGTGGCTAGGGCTTCGGCGTCGTCTGCTCGTTGGCCTGGGCCGGCTTGCCGCCGAAGATTTGCGCAATGTTGCCGATGCTGCGTTGGCGGCCGGTGTCGATGCTCACCGTCGCGGTCATGCCGGCGCGCAGCGGCGGCTCGCCCTGGTGCGGCAGCAGGCGCAGTTTCACCGGCAGGCGCTGCACGACCTTGACCCAGTTGCCGCTGGCATTCTGCGGCGGCAGGATCGAGAACTCGGCGCCGGTTGCCGGGCTCACGCTGTCGACCACGGCCTCCCAGGCCGAGTCGGGATAGGTGTCGAGCACGATGCGCGCCCGTTGGCCGATGCGCACATGCGTCAGCTCGGTTTCCTTGAAGTTCGCCTCGATCCACGGCCGGCTCACCGCGACCAGCGAGAACAGCGGCGTCGCCGCCTTGACCTGCTCGCCGCGCTGGACCTTGAGGTTCACGACCACGCCGTCGACCGGCGCCCGCACCGTGGTCCGCGCCATGTCGAGTGCGGCGCGCTCGCGGGCGGCGGTCTTCTCGCGCACCAGCGGATGCTCGTCGGCCGGCAGCTCGGGATTGCCGTTCAGCGCCGTCAGCACGCGGCGCAGCTTTTCCTTCACCGATGTCACCCGATCGACGGCCGTGCGCATGTCGTTCTGCGCCTCGTCGCGCTTGCTGGCGGAGAGGATGCCCTTCACCGCCAGCTCCTCCTGCCGCTGCCACTGGCGCTGGGCATAGGCCGCTCGCGAGTCGGCGTCGGCCAGTTCGCTCACGACCTCGCGCCAGGTGCCGCGCAGGCTCTCGACATGCGCCCGCGCCGTGTCGAGCTCGGCCTCGGCACTGTCCAGCGCCAGCCGGAACGGGCGGGTCTCCAGCGTCAGCAGCACGTCGCCGGTGGAGACCGAGGCATGATCGAGCACCGGCACGCGGCGGACGGTGCCGGCCACCTCCGGTGCGATCTGGACGATGTGTGCCTTCACATAGGCGTTCTCGGTGACGACGAAGCGGCCGCCCGACAGCCACCAGTAACCTGCACCGGCAATGGCGACCAAGGGCACGGCCACCAGCAGGACGAGGCGCCGCAGCGCGGGCGGGCGGCGGCTCATGATGCGACGGCGCGAGATGGGCGCGTGGCAGGGGCTTCGGTCGCGCCATCGCCGGCCATCGACTGGAGCTGCTCCTTCACGCGCGCCGCGAGGCCAGTGAAGCGGGCGCGTTCCAGCGGCGACAGCGGCGCCAGCGCATCGTCGACCGTCCGCTCGGCGATCGCCCACATGCGGGCATGGACGCGGCGCGCTTCCGGCGTGAGGTAGAGGCGCTTGACCCGGCGGTCGCCGGCGTCGCCGCGCCGTTCGACCCAATGGCCCTTTTCCATGCGGTCGATCATGCGGCCGGCGCTGGCGCGATCGACTTCGAGCATGTCTGCGAGTTCGGTCTGGCTGGCGCCGGGGCGGCGGTAGAGCCGCGACAGCACCAGCCACTGGGCGCGGGTGAGGCCGAGGCTGCGCACGCGGCGGTCGAACACCGTGCGGATCAGGCGGGCCACGTCCGACAGCACGTAGCCAATATAACCATCGTCGTCCGGACTCATCGGCGTACCCGTCCAGGTAGCAAGGACCGTTGGTCGAACATTGTTGCCTAGGCTACAGTAGCCTTGGCCATGAGTTCAAGTGCCCCCGCCGCCGCCAGCCCGACAGCTCCGCCGCCCGCGGCGGAAACGGCCGAGTCCTACTCGCTCACGCGGCGCATCATGATCCTGGTGACGGTGGTCCTGGGCTCCACCCTCTATGCCACCACGCTGCTGATCGCCTCGACGCTCCTGCCCCAGATGCAGGGCACCATGTCGGCGACCCAGGACGAGATCGCCTGGGCGATGACCTTCAACATCCTGGCGACCGCCGTGGCGACGCCCATGACCGGCTGGCTGGCGGCGCGTTTCGGCCGGCGCGACACCATGATCTGGTCGGTCTTCCTGTTCACCGTCACCACGTTCATGTGCGGCGCGGCCGAGTCGCTGGAGACGCTGGTGTTCTGGCGGGTCCTGCAGGGCGCGCTCGGCGCCCCGGTGATCCCGCTGTCGCAGACCATCCTGCTCGACAGCTTTCCCAAGCGGCAGCAGGGCCTCGTCACCTCGATCTTCGGCATGGCGGTGGTGATCGGCCCGGTGATCGGCCCGACCTTGGGCGGCCTGTTGTCGGAACTCTACAGCTGGCGCTGGGCCTTCTACATGATCGTGCCGGTCGGCTTCCTGTCGTTCGCCGGCCTCAGGCTGACGCTGCCGCGCGACAAGCCGGTCGGCCGCACGGCGCTCGACTGGACCGGCTTTCTCTCGCTGTCGGTCACCATTGCCTGCATCCAACTCGTGCTGTCGCGCGGCCAGCGCCTCGACTGGTACGATTCCACCGAGATCATGATCGAGAGCTTCGTTGCCGTGCTGGCCTTCTGGGTCTTCCTGGCGCACAGCCTCACCGCCCAGAAGCCGTTCCTCAACCTGCGCCTGCTGCTCGACCGCAACTATGCGCTCGGGCTGGTGCTGGTGCTGATCTACGGCATGCTGAACTTCACGCCGATGGTGTTGTTGCCGCCGCTGCTGCAGCAGCACGCCGGCTTCCCCGACCTGCTGATCGGCGAGATCGTGGCCGCCCGCGGCGGCGGCGCCACGCTCGGCTTCTTCCTCGCCATCTTCGTCGGCCGCATGGACCCGCGCATCGGCCTGATCGGCGGCTTCTCGCTACAAGTGCTGTCGGGCCTGTGGCTGATGAGCTTCGATCTCAACGTCGGCACCAATGCGCTGATGGCCAACAGCTTCGTCCAGGGCATCGCCATCGGCGTCATCTGGGTGCCGCTCACGCTGGTCACCTTCTCGACTGTGGGCGCCGCCAACCTGGCCGAGGGCACGGCGGTCTATCACCTGCTGCGCAACATCGGCTCCAGCTTCTTCATCTCGATCTGCGTCGCCGAGATCGTGCGCGCCACCGGTGCCAACTACGGCCGCATGGTCGAGCTGGTGAATCCCTACAACAAGGCGCTGGCGATGCCCTGGGTGACCGGCGGCTGGGATTTCGACACGGTCCAGGGGCTGGCCCGCCTGTCGAAGGAGATCAACCGCCAGGCGGCCATGCTGGGCTACATCAACGCCTTCGGCTTCTACACTTTGTGTTCGGCGCTTGCGATTCCGCTGATCCTGCTGGTCGGCCGCCGCGCCCGGGCGGCCTAGGTCAGGTGCCATGCAGGGCACGCGTTGCAGCCTGACGGCGGACGCGGGGGTGATCGTTGGCCTCCTAATGATTTCAGTCCTATGATTTTTCCATGACAACGAATGGGACAGCGAACGACGATCCGTCCTACCGGCTGGGGTTCGCCCTGGCCGAGGTTTCCCGGATGTGGCGGCATGTGCTCGACGCCCGCCTGAAGCCGCTGGGCCTTTCCACGGCGCGCTGGGTGGCGCTGGTCAACCTGTCGGCGCATCCCGAGGGGCTGACGCAGAACGCGCTCGCGCTCCGGGTCGGCATCAAGGGCTCTACCCTGGTGGGCCAGCTCGACCTGCTCGAGGCCGACGGCTGGGTCGTACGGCGCGCCCAGCCCGGTGACCGGCGGGTCAAGCGCGTGTTCCTCACGGCCAAGGCGCGGCCGGCGCTGGCCTCGATCGCCGCGGTCGGCCGCGACCTCCGGCGCGAATTGCTGCGCGACAGCAGCGAGGCGGAAATCCGCGCCTGCGTCCGCCTGCTCGGGCGGCTGAAGACGCGTCTGCAGCCGCTGGCGGATTCGCTGGCCGCTGCCCCCGGTGCCCCTGGTGCGGATGGCCGTGCCTCGCCGCGCCTGGTCGCGGCCGAGTAGTTTCATGGATCAGTCCATTCCGCCGTCCGCCAAGCCCGTTGCCCGCGTCCCGGGGCCGCCGCCCGAGACCCCCATGACGACACCCGCGCCGGCCCCGCAGGCCAGTGCCGCGCCGCGCCGCCAATGGTCGGCCGGTCGTGGCCGCGCCCTGTTGCGTCCGCGCACCTTCGTCGTTGCCGCGGTGCTGCTGATCGCGCTCGCCTATGGCGGCCGCGAACTCTACATGCGCTTCACCCACGTCTACGAGTACGACGCGCGCGTGAGCGCCGACATCGTGACGATCTCCAGCCGCGGCGATGGCTGGTTGGTCGAGATGCCGGTGCGCGAGGGCATGCAGGTCGAGGCGGGCCAGGTGCTCGTGCGCGTCGACGACCGCATCGCCAAGCTCAAGGCCGACGGGTTGCGGGCGCAGATCGAGGGCGTCCGGGTCGAACGGGCGCGGCTGCGCGCCGAGCGCAAGCTCGACAAGAATCAGGCCGACGCAGCCATGCGCACGCGCACCTCGAGCGTGACGGTTCGCGAGAAGGCGCTGGGGGCGCTGCGCGCCGACCTCGATTTCGCCAAGCTGGAACTCGAGCGCAACCGCGTGCTGTTTGCCAGCCGTGTGGTCAACGAGCGCCAGCTCCAGATGTCGCAGGCCGCGGTGACCAAGCTCGAGATCCAGATCCTGCAGCTCCAGGCGGAACATGAGCAGGCCGAGGGCAGCCTCGACGAGGCCCGCGTCGGCCATGACCGGCTGGGCGTGATCGATGCGCAGATCGAGGCGCTCACGCACCAGGTCGCCAACCTCGCGGCCCAGCTCCACCAGCAGCTCGTCGATGTCGAGGACCGCACCATCAAGAGCCCTATTCCGGCGGTGATCGACCGTACCTTCGTGCTGCCGGGCGAGTACGTTGCTGCCGGCCAGCGCATCCTGCTGCTGCACAATCCCAAGGAAGTCTGGGTCGAGGCCAACATCAAGGAAACGCAGGTCAGCCGGCTCAAGCTCGGCCAGGTCGTGCACGTTTCCGTCGATGCCTTCCCCAATGACAAATTCACCGGCAAGGTCGCGCGCATCGGCAGTGCCACGATGGCCCGCTTCGCGCTGATCCCGACGCCCAATCCCTCGGGCAATTTCACCAAGATCACCCAGCGCGTGGCGGTGAAGATCGACATGGTCGACATGCCGAAGCAGCTTGCGCCCGGCATGATGGTCGAAGTCGACATTGACGTCCGTTAGCGCGCCTCTCCCCGGCGTCCCTCACCAGAACGCCGCCTACCTCGCCGAGCGCTATGGCCCCGCCTACCGCTGGCTGGTGACGATCACCGGCATGGTGGGCGTGGTGTCGATGGTGCTGGCCATGACCACCGTCAACGTGGCGGTGCCCGACGTCATGGGCGCCTTCGGCATCGGCCAGGACAAGGCGCAGTGGATGTCGTCGGCCTATATGGCCACGATGACCGCCGGCATGCTGCTGAATGCCTGGGTGTCGGGCGTGCTGGGCGAGCGCCGCACCTTCGTCGGCTCGCTGGTGTTCTTCTCGATCGGCGCCGTGATGGGCGGTTCGGCGCCCAACGAGGACATCCTGATCTTCTCGCGCATCCTGCAGGGTTTCAGCGCCGGAATCGCCCAGCCGCTGG
>JAUXRT010000720.1 GCA_030681635.1 Reyranella sp. | reverse complement strand
CCTGGCGCAGGCGGCCGATGGCGGCGACCAGGTCGTCGCGCTCGGCCGTCATGCCGGTGATCTGCTGCTCCAGCTCGTTAGCCTCTTCCTCGGCCCGCAGGTTGACCGCGCCCATGGTCTCGCGCTCGTGGACCAGCCGTTCGAGGCGATGCTCGGCCTTGTCGATCTCCGGCAGCTCCTCCAGCGACTGGACTTCGGCCAGCGCCAGCACGCCGTCGGGCTCGCAGCGCAGACGCTCGACGATGCGCTCGACCACGGCCTCGCGATCCTTGGTTGCCTGCTCGACCTGGCCCTCGCGCCGGACCCGGTTTTCGCGGGCGCCGGCCAGCTCGCCTTCGGCCTGGCGCATCGCCTTGTCGGCCTCGGCCAGCCGCGTCTCGCCGATGGCAAGTTGATCGGCTGCCTGCTGGCGATTGACCTCGGCCTTGGCGATCTGTTCGCCCAGCGCCTCGCGCTTGGTCTCGATCTCGGCAGGCTTGGCTTCCAGCTCGGCGATGGCGCCGGCAATCTGTTCGCGGCGGGCGTCGAGTTCGACGATCTGGCCATCGGCATCGGCCAAACGCTTGCTCCAGCCGGCATGCTCCTGGGCGATCTGGCCCAGGCGCTCGACCCGCATTGCCGCTTCGCGGGCGAGGCGGTCGCAGGTGCCTTCGGCCTCGACCAGGGCGCCGCGCAGCTCGGCGATGCGCACGCGGAGCGCACCGGCTTCAGTCCGGTCGGCCTGGGTGTCGGAAATCGCCGACAGCCGGGCCTCGCGGAAGGTACGGCGCATCTCGGCGTCGGCGACATCGCCCGCGATCTCGACCTGCGCCTGTTCGATGCCGGTGAGACGGGTGCGGAGCTGGTCGGTGCGGCGCGCCACCTCGGTATGACGATCGCGTGCGGCGGTGGCCGCCCGTTCGGCGGCGGCGATGGCGGTCTGCGCGGCCCGCTCGGCCGCACGGGTCGCTTCGCCCGCATCCTGGGTCTTGCGCCGCGCGGCGTCGGCCACGGTGCGCTCATGCTGGCGAGCCTGCTCGACGCAGGTCCGCTCGGCGCCGCGGGCGGCGGCGAGCCAACCCGCTTCGGCATCGGCGCGGGCCTGCTCAGCCGTCTGTTCGATCACGACCGCATCGATCTGCTGGCGGATCTCGGCCAGGCGATTGCGCTGGCTGAGCTGCACGGCGGCGCTCGTGGGCGCACCGGCGCGCATCGTGTAGCCGTCCCAGCGCCAGACCGCGCCTTCGCGGGTGACGAGCTGCTGGCCGGGCTTCAGTTGGCTCTGCAGCGCCTCGCCGGTGGCGTCGTCGGCCACGAGGCCGATGAAGGCGATGCGGCGGGCGAGTTCCGGTAGCGCCTTGACGAAGGCGCCGAGCGGCATGGCGCCTTCCGGCAGTTCAGGCGCATCGGCCAGCGGCTCGAGCGGCAGCCAGTGAACCGGCGCACCACGATCCGACGATGCCTCGAGCTCGTCGCCGAAGGCGGCGCCCATGGCCTTCTCGAAGCCCGGCTCGACGGAGAGCGCGTCGAGCAGCGGCGGCCAGAGCGAATTGGCCGCCGACTTCAGCGCCGCGGCAACGCCGGCTTCCTCGGCCCGCAGCTTGGTGAGGCGCGCGTTGGTCTTCTGCACGATCTCGGTGGCGGTGGCGTGGCTCGCCTCCGCGGCCTGGCGTTCGGCCGCGCGGGCGCGCTCCATGTCGATGCGCTCGGCTTCGGCCTTGGCCACGGCCAGACGCGCCGCGTCCGATTCGTAGCGCGCAGCCTCGCGGGCATTCTCGATCGCCTCCTGGCCTTCGCGCCGGGCTGCCTCGAAAGCCGCACGGGCAGCTTCGAGCGCGGCCTCGACTTCCGGGAGCGCCGGCAGGCCCGAGAGCTCGGTCTCGACCTGGCGCTGCTGGGTGGCAATCTCCTCGCAGCGCACGGCCATCCGGCGCAGGCGCTCCTGCAGTTCGGCGAGCTCGCGGCCCACGCTCTGGCGCAATGCCTCGTCGTCGGCGATCTGCCGCGTCAGGCGGTCGTGCTCGGTCTCGGCGGTGGCGGTATCGGCCTGGGCGACGTCGCGGGCCTGGCGGGCCGCGGTGGCGCGGTCTTCCTCGCCGACCTGCTCCTGCTCGAGGCGACCGCGCTGGCCGTCGAGATCGGCGGTCGCCGTCTCGGCGTCGCCCTTGCGGCCACGTTCGCGCTCGAGGTCGGAATCTGTCTGGCGGAGGCGAGTCTCCGCCTCCTCCTGGGCCTGCGCGACGCGCTCGGCTTCGGCGGTGAGCGCATCGTGCGCCACGCGCAGGCGCTGAAGTGCTGCCGCAGCGGCGGCTTCCTCGTTGCGCAGCGGCGGCAGCGAGGTCGAGGCGTCGGCCTGTGCCGTGGTGGCAAGACCGACCAGACGCGTGAGGTCGGCGACCAGGGCCTCGGCTTCGCGCAGGCGCTCGCCCGAGTTGGCGAGGTCGCTCTCGGCAGAGGCGAGCTTCAGGGCCAGCACGGCGGCTTCCGCGCGGCGGATATGGTCGGAGAGGTTGCGATAGCGGCTGGCCTGGCGGGCCTGGCGCTTCAGGCCCTTATGCTGCTCCTCCAACGCGACCAGCACATCCTGAACGCGCGCCAGGTTCTGCTCGGCGGCGCGCAGGCGGAGTTCGGCTTCGTGGCGGCGGGCATAGAGGCCGGTGATGCCGGCAGCCTCGTCGATGACGGTGCGGCGGTCGGCCGGCTTGGCGTTGACCAGCGCGCCGATACGGCCCTGGCTCACCATGGCCGTCGAACGCGAGCCGGTGGCGGCGTCGGCAAACAGCGTCTGCACGTCGCGGGCGCGGATCTCGCGGCCGTTCACCGTATAGGCCGAGCCGTGGCCGCGCTCGATGCGGCGCATGACGTCGAGCTGGTCGGTGTCGTTCACCATCGC
>JAUXRT010000713.1 GCA_030681635.1 Reyranella sp. | reverse complement strand
CTACATCGACTCCGAGGGGCCGGCGGGCATCATAAAAGATCTGCCGGCCGACGAGACGCCGTATTTCAGATATCTGCCGATGTTCTACCCGTACCTTCTGAAGAAGGATCCCAACACCTTCGTCGTGCAGTTCGGCGGCGGTATTTCCACCGCGGTGGCGCTGAAGTCGGGGTCGAAGCACGTGACCGTGGCCGAGGGCAATCCCGCGCTGCTGACGGCGTTCCGCGAGGACAAGGGGCTCAGGGCCTTCACCAACGACGTGTTGAACAACCCCAAGGTTACCGTCATCGACTACGACGGCCGCCTCTATGTCGCCGGCACCAGGAACCGCTACGACATCATCGACCTGTCGCTGGCCGATTCGGCCGGCCTCTCGAGCCCGGGCGGCTTCTCCATCGTCGAGAAATATTCTTATACGCGCGAGGCCATGAGCGCCTACATGCGCGC
Organism: Reyranella sp.; assembly: GCA_030681635.1. Taxonomy (GTDB): domain Bacteria; phylum Pseudomonadota; class Alphaproteobacteria; order Reyranellales; family Reyranellaceae; genus Reyranella. The sequence goes on along the minus strand of JAUXRT010000713.1, from coordinate 7,112 downwards.
GCTCAGCCCCGGCGGCATCCTCTCCGTCACCATGTGGAACAAGGAAGAGCCGCCCAAGTCGGTGCTGAAGCTCTATGCCACCATGGTGGCCGCGGCGCGCGATGTCGCCAAAAATCAGGGGGATGGCGGCAAGGACGTCGCCCAGAAATTCTACGTCGTCTCGTCCTACCTCTCGACCGCAACGGTGCTCTACAAGCGCGACGGCTTTTCGCCCCAGGAAGTGGCCGAGCTCAACGCCCACACCAAGGCGATGTCGTTCGACGAGATCTACTATCCGGGCCTCAAGGTCGACACCTCGACGCTACCGCAGATTCTGTCCGACTATCGCGACCAGTTCTTCTTCACGGGTGAGCACGCCGATCCGACCGCGCCGTCGGACAAGGAGCCGAACGACAAGCCGCCGCCTGGAATGGCAGGGGGCGCCCCCGGTGCGACGGAAGTAAAGGCTGACGGCACGCCGCCCGCACCGATCGTGCCGGCAACCGTGCTGGGCCGTCTCGCCTGGCACTATCTGATCGACGGCGGCTGGCAGAAGGTGGCCGACGAGTACGTCTTCGACACCCGCATCCTCACCAATCACCAGCCGTACTTTGCCGCCTACATCAAGGTGGGCGACCTGTTGAAGTTCACCGACCGGCTGGAACTGGTGCAGGACGAATGGGGCTACCTGCTGCTGTGGGCGACCCTGGGCATCGCCACGGTCTTTGCGCTCACCCTCGTGCTGTTCCCCGTGGTCTTCGGCTGGCGCACCATCTTCAGCCGCTATCCGGGCAAGGCCGGCACGATGCTCTATTTCCTCTGCCTCGGCCTCGGCTACATCATCGTCGAAGTCGGCATGATCTCGCACTTCATCCTGGCGCTCTCCAACGCCACCGTGTCGGCCTCGGTGCTGATCACAGGCATGCTGGTCTTCTCGGGCTGCGGCAGCTTCTTCTCGGAGCGCTACCTCGACCGGGCGCGCACCTTCATGCCCAAGGTCTTCCTCGCCATCTTCGCGATCCTGACGCTCTATGCCTTCACCATCGACTACGCGCTCGACTGGATCGGCACGCTTCCCTATGCGCTGCGCATCGCACTCTGCATGCTGCTGCTGTTCCCGCCGGCCTTCCTGATGGGCTTCCCCATGCCGACGGCGATGACCATGCTGGGCCGCCTGGGCAAGGACCACATGTTCCTGTGGGCCTGGGGCATCAATGGCTGCTTCTCGGTGATCGGTGCCGCCCTGGTGCCGATCGTGGCGACCAGCTTCGGCCTGCCGGCGGTGGTTCTGGTGGGGGCGGTCGCCTATCTGGTCGCGATGCCCGCCTTCTTCTCCGTCCTGATGCCGCTCGAAAAAGGGCGGCCTGCTGCGGCGTGAAGCGGCGGGCGCTGCTGCTGGGGGCCTTGTTGATGCCGACTGCCGCGCACGCCCAAAGCAAGACGCCCCGTAAGAAGCAGGCGGCCAAGCAAGCGACCAAGCCGGCAGCGAAGAAGCCGCCGCCCCCTCCGCCGCCGCCGCCACGCGAGGCGAAGACCCAGCTCGTGGCCTTCAATGCCTCGCCGTTTCCCTATCGGGGGGTCATTCCCGACACGGCGCGGCCGTTCCTCGATGCGCGCGACGCCAAGCGACGCGGCCACACCACATCGCGCGGCGACATCTATTGGGAAGACGTGGCCTACAGCGACCGCCGCTCGCTGCTCTACCTGCCGCCGGCTTTCGATCCGGCACGGCCGGTGCTGATCGTGCTCTACCTGCACGGCAACGGCGCCACCCTCGAACGCGACGTGATGGTCCGCCAGGCCGTGCCGCGGCAGGTGGCGGCATCGGGCCAGAACATCGCCCTGGTGGCGCCGCAGCTCGCCGTCGATGCCGCCGATTCCAGCGCCGGCAATTTCTGGCGCGGCGGCCACTTCGCCAAGTATCTCGACGAGGCGGCCGAACGGCTGATGCGGCTCGAAGGCAATCGCCAGTCCGGCCGGTCGTTCAACATGGCTTCTGTGGTGATCGTGGCCTACAGCGGCGGCTATCTCTCCGCCGCCTATGCGCTGGAACGCGGTGGTGCCAACCATCGTGTGAAGGGTGTCATCCTGATGGACGCGCTCTATGGCGACGAGGCCAAGTTCGCGGCCTGGTTCGCCGCGCGGCGGCGCCAGGCCTTCCTGCTCAGCGCCTACACCGACTCCACCAGGGAAGAGAACGCCACGCTCCAGGGCCTGCTGACCAAGCGTCGCATCCCTTTTACGCGCGGCGTTCCCCGGACCCTGTCGCCGGGCACGGCGGCCTTCGTGGCCACCGGCGGGCTCGACATGCATGGCGATTTCGTTACGCGCGCGTGGCAGCCCGACCCCCTCGAAAAGGCGCTCGCCCTGATTCCCGGCTACGCGCCGGTTCATGCTAAAAAGAGTTCATGAGCGACCCTCTTCGCCAGGAACTCCTGGATATCTTTGTCGGCCGCGCGACTCGCCGCTACGGCCTCTCGGCGATCAACCAGCTCCAGCATGCGCTGCAGGCAGCGGCGCTGGCTGAGGCCGATGGCGCCGTGCCCGCCACCGTGCTGGCCTCGCTGCTGCACGATGTCGGCCACATGATCCACGCGCTGGGCGACGACCCTGCTTCACGCGGTGTCGACGACGTGCACGAGGAGCTGGGCGCGCGCTGGCTGGCCCTGCGCTTCGGCCCCGCCGTCAGCGAGCCCGTGCGGCTGCACGTCGCCGCCAAGCGCTATCTCTGCACCGTCGAATCCGATTATTTCGGCAAGCTCGCCCCCGATTCGGTGCGCAGCCTGGAACTGCAGGGCGGCCTGATGTCGGCCGACGAGATCGAGGCCTTCCGCGCCAATCCTTTCCATGCCGAGGCGGTGCGGCTGCGCCGCTACGACGAGGACGCCAAGGACCCGCGCGCCCAGACGCCGGATTTCGACCACTACCTGCGCCACGTCGCAGCCTGCCATAAGTGACGCCTGTCTTGTCGGGCAGCGCCATTGCTGATTCAACAACAACCTCATGCTGAGGAGGCCCGAAGGGCCGTCTCGAAGCATGGGCAAAAGACTCCGTGCTCGCTCCCATGCTTCGAGACGCCACGCTTCGCGTGGCTCCTCAGCATGAGGTTGTTGTTGCCGGGATATGTGAGCTCGAAGAGATGAGGACGATACTTCCATGATTGCCCGCACCGATGTCGAGGCCGCCTGGAGCCTCATCCGCCCCCATGTGCGCCGCACGCCCGCGCTCGAACTTGCCGCCGGTTCGCTCGGCATCGCAGCACCACTGGCGCTGAAACTCGAATCGCTGCAGGTGAGCGGCTCGTTCAAGGGCCGTGGCGCCTTCCACAAGCTCCTGGCCTCCAAGGTCCCCGCTGCCGGCATCGTCGCGGCCTCGGGCGGCAACCACGGCGCCGCCGCGGCCTATGCCGCCCGGGCGCTGGGCCACAAGGCGGAGATCTTCGTGCCCACCGTCTCCTCGCCGACCAAGGTGGCGCGTCTCAAGGCCTACGGCGCGGTCGTGCACCAGATCGGTGCTGTCTATGCCGAGGCCCGCGCGGCCTCCGAGGCGAGAGCCGCCGAGACCGGCGCGCTGATCGTGCCGGCCTATGAGGATGCCGTCGTGTTTGCCGGCGCAGGCAGCGTCGCACTCGAATTCGCCGAACAGGCCGATTTCGACACGCTGCTGGTGGCGGTGGGTGGCGGCGGCCTGATCGCCGGCTGCGCCGCGGCGATCGGTGAAGGCACCAGGATTATCGCCGTCGAGACCAACGGCACGCCGACGCTGCACGAGGCGCTGAAGGCCGGCCGGCCGGTCGATGTGAAAATCTCCGGCATCGCCGCCGACGCCCTGGGCGCCAGCCGCATCGGCACGCCCAACTTCGAAGTAGCGCAGAAGCTGGTGCGCGAGTCCGTGTTGGTCAGCGACGAAGCCGTGCGCGCGGCGCAACGGGCCTTGTGGGAAGAGCTGCGCGTCGTGGCCGAGCCAGCCGGCGCCACCGGTCTCGCCGCGTTGATGGCCGGCGTCTACAAGCCGGCACCGGGCGAGCGGGTGGCGACGCTGGTGTGCGGCGCCAACACCGATCCCGGGTCGGTGATCTGACTCCCTACTTTGGAACGAGCGGCAGGCCGAGGAGCGCCCAATAGGGCAGCATCAGCAGGACCACGATCACCGTCAGCACCAGCATGCCGAGCCCCAGGCGCTGCACGTCGCGCGCATCGAAGAAGCCGCTCTCGTATGCCAGCAGATTGGCCGCGGTCTGGACCGGATAGAGGATGATGGCGTCGACAGCGACCGCCACCACGAGACCGCAGACGAGCGGATTGAGACCGGCCGCGCCTGCGACGGTGACGGCGACGGGGATCAGCAGCGCGAGGCAGGCCGCAAGGTTGGTGATGGCGAGATGAACGAGGGCCACGGCGATCACCAGTAGAACCACGACGACCGCCGGCGCCGCCGCGACGCTCGCGAGATGGGTTACGAACAGTTTGCCGAGCCACGCCGCCGCGCCGGTCTCGGTCATGCTGCGCGCCAGCGACATCGAGGCGCCGACGGTCAGGATCAGGCCCCAGGAGAGCTTGGCCTCGAAGGCCTTCCAGGAGAGCGCGCCAATCCGGGGACAAAGGAGAACAGCGGCGGCGATGAGCGCAGGGATTGCGGGTGACAGGCCGTGGATCGAGTCGGTCAGCCACAGGATCGAGGCCAGCGCCAGCACCCCAAGGGTCTTGATCTCCACGGCAGCCAGGGGCGTCGACGGCGGCGCGTCCATGGGCACCGAAACAGCGGCTTCGAATGGCCCGACCATGAGCCGCAGATAGACGCCACCCAGAAGGATCAACGCGTAGTAGGGCACCGCCATCAGCGAGAACCAGCCGAGCCAGGTGAAGCCACCCAGCAACGTGGTGGCCGCCATCGAGGCGATGCCGCCGGTGAGCAGCGCCGACGAGGCGAGGGGGTTCAGCATGCCCAGTGCCAGCATCAGCGCGCGCCCCGCGCGGCTGCTGTTGCCGGCGCCCATCCCAGAAAGCGCCTCACGATAGGCCGGGATCATGATGGCGTTGCGCGTGATCGCCGAAGGCACCAGGAAGGCGAGCGCCGGCAACGCCACGATCATCTGGATGTAGAGCCGGGTAGGGCTGCCGCCCGCGTGACGGACGAGGAAGCGCGCCGCGCGCTGTGCAAGGCCACTCGCTTCGATCGCGGTGCCGAGGGCGGTGACGCCGATCAGGAAGAACACCACCTCCGACGTAAAGCCGTGCACGGCGCCGCCCAGTTTCATGCCGGGGTTGAGCGCCAGCAGCACGATCACGATCAGCGCGGTAACGCCGATGGGCACGGCTTCGAAGATCCAGAGGATCATGCCGGCCGCCGCAACGCCCATCGCGGCCTGGCTGGCCTCGCTCAGTCCGGCCATGGGCGGGGCCAATCGTGCGGCGAGGTAGGCCAGCAAGGCCAGGGCCAAGCACAGCTCGTTTCGCCATGGGCCTGCTCTGAGGGGAAGATAAGTCATTTCTCTCACAGGTGAGCAGGCAGTAAGCCTGACGACAAATGATGAAAACTCACCTAATTTGTGAAAGATAATCACAGGTATAGTCGCGATGCCTCGCCGCCTGCCACCCCTCAAGACGCTGCCGTCGTTCGAGGTGGCCGCTCGCCATCTGAGCTTCAGCGCCGCCGCCGCCGAACTGCACCTGACGCACGGCGCGATCAGCCGTCAGATGAAGTCCCTGGAGGCCCATCTCGGCGTCCGCCTGTTTCGCCGTGTCGGCCGTGGACTTGAACTCACCGTCGTGGGCGCTGCGTTGCTGCCGGCGGTGCGGACGGCGCTTGATGTCGTCGAAGCAGGCGTGCGCCAGGTTTCGGGCGCCGACCGGTCGGGCGCGCTGGTGGTGTCGTGCCTGCCCACCTTCATGATGCGCTGGCTGATCCCGCGGCTCTACGACTTCAAGGCGCGCCATCCCGGCATCGATATCCGCCTCTCGGCTTCCTCGGCGCCCGTTGCCTTCACACGCGACGGCGTCGATGTCGCGATCCGGCTCGGTGCCGGGCCGTCGCCCGGGGGTGTCGAGGCGTTGCCCTTCCTCGAAGAAGAAATCGGTCCGGTGTGCAGCCCCGACTTATTGGGCCGTTGCAAGTTACGTGCGCCCTCGGACCTGCGGCAGCATGCGCTGCTTCACACCGACACGCGACCGGAAGCCTGGGCTGATTGGGCGGCGCGCCGCGCCGTGGCCGGTCTTGCCCTGGAACCGTCGGCGGGCACCCGCTTCGAGCATTTCTATTTCATGCTGGAGGCGGCGGTGAGCGGCCTCGGTGTCGCGATGGCGCCCCGGCCCTTGGTGGCCGAGGATCTGAAGCTCGGTCGGCTGGTGGCCCCTCTCGGCTTCGTGCCGAGCGGCCGCCTCTATCATCTGGTTTATCCCGCAGATGCCGCCGACTCATCGAAGGTGCGAGCCTTCCGAGCCTGGATCGCGCGTGTGGCGGCGTTACCTGTGCCCGGTCCACGGGCGTCGCGCAAACGGCGCGGCGCGGACGTCGAATGACATTGCTGTCACTGCAAGCAGTGTCTGAAAGTTGCAAATTCAGCAGGAATATGCTAGTAATTTCGATAGGCTGGCGCTTGGACTGCGCCGGCCTTTTCATTTCGGCACGACCCCTCGCGGCACGCCCGCGGGACAGGCCCTGAGCCCCGGGTGCAGCCGCCGCGGCTCCTGAGCCGTGGACCGTCCCAAGAACGACCCCGTCTCAACGCCACGCCGAATAACGATGGGCGAACAGACACTTATCCGACGCCTGGGCACAGGCGCGCCGAGGCTTGTGCGACTGAAGAAATCCGGGAGCCGCGTAAAAGCCTATGGAATAAGGCTTATCCCGAAGTCTGGCCCAACGCTGGGCACAACATAGGGCCCATTCAGGTGGGCCCAAGGCGCGAGGCAAAAGCCCGCAGTCATTGGCTCTTCGGCGTGCGGAGGGCCGAAAATCTTGTCGTCGATTTGGGCCCGTCTAGCGCGTGACCTCGGTCACCACGGCGCGGTTGGCCTTGCCGGCGCCGTCGCTGAAATCGTAGCGGATGGCGAACTTGTCGGCGGGCGAGATCCACCAGCGCGAGATCGAGCGCTGGCCCTTGTCGCCGCGCTCGTTCATCTCGATCACGAAGG
>JAUXRT010000711.1 GCA_030681635.1 Reyranella sp. | reverse complement strand
TGCCTTCCTCGATTCCTTCGGCTTCGAGTACGAATTCCAGTCGGCGACCGATTGGTACAAGTCCGGCCGTTTCGACAAGATGCTGCTCGCCATGCTGCAGCACTACGACGAGGTGCAGGCGGTGATGCTGCCGACCCTCGGCGAGGAGCGGCGCGCGACCTACTCGATCTTCCTGCCGATTTCGCCCAAGACAGGCCGCGTGCTGCAGGTGCCGTTGGTCAAGCTCGACCGCGACGCCGGCACCATTGCCTACCGTGACGAGGACGGCACGCTCACCGAGACACCGGTCACCGGCGGCAACGTCAAGCTGCAGTGGAAGGCCGACTGGGCCGGCCGCTGGTTCGCGCTCGACGTCGACTACGAGATGTACGGCAAGGATCTCATCCCCTCGGCCGAGCTCTCGGCCAAGATCGTGAAAATCCTGGGCGGCAAGCCGCCGGAAGGTTTCAACTACGAGCTCTTCCTCGACGAGGAGGGCAAGAAGATCTCCAAGTCCAAGGGCAATGGCCTCTCGGTCGAGGATTGGCTGCGGTACGCGCCGCCTGAGTCGCTTGCCTTATATATGCAGCAGCAGCCCAGGCGGGCGAAGCGGCTCTATTTCGACGTCATTCCGCGCGCCATCGACGACTATCTGTCGGCGGTCGAGAAGCTGCCGACCGAGGAGCCGGCCAAGGCGCTGGAGAACCCGGCGTGGCACATCCACAACGGCGACGCGCCCGCCAACAAGGCGGCCGGCGTCACCTTCGGCATGTTGATGAATCTCGCGAGCGTCGCCCATACCGACGACAAGGACGTGCTCTGGCAGTACCTGCGCCGCTACCTGCCGGACGCCACGCCCGCGAACGCGCCCTATCTCGACCGCCTGCTGCAGGGCGCGGTCGCCTACTATCAGGACTTCGTGAAGTCCTCGAAGAAGTTCCGGCTGCCGACCGACAAGGAACGCGCGGCCCTTCAGGACCTTGCCGATAGCTTGCGCAAAATTCCCGAGAGCGAGAGTGCGGAGTTCATCCAGAACGAGGTCTTCGAGGCCGGCAAGCGCCACTTCGCCAAGGAAGAGCTGCGCCAGTGGTTCAAGGCGCTCTACGAAGTGTTGCTGGGCAGCGAACAGGGTCCGCGCATGGGCGCCTTCATCAAGCTCTATGGTCGCGACAATGTCGTGTCGCTGATCGAGCGCGCGCTGGCCGGCGAGGATCTCGGCAAGGCGGCCTGAGAAGTGACATGAGCGACGGCGTCGTCTTCGACTATCTCAATCCAACCATTCCGGCGGGGCTGAAACTCCTCGACGTGCCGCTGATCCGCGCCAATCGCGACACGATCATGGGCTATGGCGAGTTCGTGCGCGATCCCAAGAAGCACAAGATCGAGATCGTGCCGTGGCCGCTCACCGGCTCGCGCCGGCTCGATGCCGGCACCGGCATCGAGGGCGGTACGACCGAGGGCGTCTTCGCCTGCGAATGGCGCGGCAACGAGCTGATCGGCCGCAACGAGGCGGTCGGCGGGCACTATGTCATCGGCTTCCGCGACCTGCCCGAAACGGCGCTGCCCGGCGTGGCGCTGGCCCAGGACCGCGTGTTGCTGTGGCATTGCAACTATCACCCCGACGGTGGCCAGCTCTTCTGGCCGCTCGACGGCAAGCCGTTCGTCGTGCCGGTGGCCAAGCCGGGCGACGATCTCGAGCCCGAATCGTTCGTGGCCTTCTGGTCCGACGGCAGCTTCGGCATCTACATCCATCCCGGCGTCTGGCACGAGGGTGTCTTCCCGGTGACGCCGGCCGGCCGCTTCTTCGACAAGCAGGGCAAGGTCCATGCCCGCGTGAGCTGCGATCTCGGCGCCGAGTTCGGCGTTCTCCTGTCGGTGCCGCTGCCCCACGTAATCTAGCTAAACATTCCTGAGAATATTTTTCACTTGCGATATATTCCAAAGAATATAAGAACATTCCATAGAATATTTATGGAGGGTTCGATGGCTGTTTCACGCAAGGCCTTTCTCCGGATACTGGGCGGCGGCATCGTGGTGGCGGCCGGGGCCGCGATTGCCGTCCCGCGGCTGGACGCCATGCCGGCGGTGGCCGTCGAGGGATGGCGTGGGCCTGGTCCGGACGAGACCGATCCGCGGCGACGGGCGCTTGCCTGGGCGCTGCTGGCGCCCAATCCGCACAATCTCCAGTCCTGGGCGGTCGATCTCTCGCAGCCCGGCGCGATCGTCCTTCATGTCGACGCCGCGCGGCTTCTGTCCCAGACCGACCCGTTCTCGCGCCAGATCCTGATCGGCCACGGCTGCTTCCTGGAAATCCTCGGCCTGGCGGCGGCGGCCGATGGCTATCGAACCGAGGTGACGCTCTTTCCCGAGGGCGCCTGGAGCCTCGACAGACCGGTCGCGCGCGTCGTCTTCACCCGGCAGTCGGGGCTCGCGGTCGATCCCCTGTTCGCCGAGGTGCCGCGGCGGCGCACGGTGAAGGGCGGGTTCGACGCGCGCCCGCTTGAGGCCGCGCACAAGGCGCTGCTGTTGTCCGGCTACGCCGCCGCTCAGTTGCCGCTCGTCCTCGTCGACGATGCCGAGAGCGTCGACCGCCTGCGCGCGCTGGCCATTGCCGGTTCGGAAATGGAAATGAACACCCCTCGCACCCACAAGGAGAGCATCGACGTGGTGCGCATCGGCGCGGCCGAAATCGCCGCCCACCGTGACGGCATTTCGCTGAAGGGGCCGATGATCTGGGCGTTGCGCCAGGCGGGTCAGATGACTCCGGCCAAGGCCATGACACCGGGGACGCTCGCCTGGGATGGCGGCCGCGACTATGCCCTGGCGGGCTATACCAGCGCGCGCGCCTTCGGCTGGATCACCAGCGCCGACAATGCGCGCCCGACTCAGATCGCCACCGGCCGCGCCTTCGTGCGCCTGCAGCTCGCGGCGACGGCATTGGGGGTGGCGCTGCAGCCGCACAGCCAGACCTTGCAGGAATATCCCGAGATGGCGGCGCTGCGCACGGCCATGCACAGGCAAACCGGTACGCCGGCGGGCGCCACGCTGCAGATGTTCTTCCGCCTGGGCTATGCTGCCGATCCCGGCCCGTCGCCGCGACGGGCGCTCAACAGTTTCGTGACCGCATGACCGAGCCGCCGCTTGCCTTTCGCATCGTCAACTGGATCGGCATCATCGACCAGTTGACCACCACCGAGGGCAACCGCCTGCTGAAACCGCTCGGCCTGCCGCTGCCGCAACTCGTGATGCTGAACCATTTCAGCCATCGTCCTGAAGAGGCCAAGACCGTGACGGGGGTCGCCCGCGCCCTGCAGCAGCCGCAACCCGGGGTCACCAAGAACGTCCAGAATCTGGTGGCCAAGGGCTGGCTGCGCGAACGCACCAACGGCGCCGACGGCCGCTCCAAGCTGCTGGTCCTGACTCCGGCCGGGCTGGCCAAGCACCGCGCCGCCGTCGCCGCCCTGACGCCGTGGATCGCCCGTGCCTTTGCCGACTGGTCGGAGAAGGACCAGCGCACGCTGTTCGCGCTGCTCGACCGGCTAAAACTATGGTTCGATTCGGATCGGGATTGAGGAGAAGCGCCATGGCGAGAGACAAGGTCTGTGTCGTGATCGGCGCCGGCGATGCGACGGGTGGCGCGATCGCGCGGCGCTTCGCGCGCGAGGGCTTTACCGCCGTGGTGACGCGGCGCAGCGCCGACAGGCTGCAGCATCTGGTGGCCGAGATCACGAAGGCGGGCGGCAAGGTTCATCCCTTCGGCTCCGACGCGCGCGACGAGGCCGAGGTCGAGAGACTGTTTCGCCAGATCGAGACCGAGATCGGTGAGATCGAGGTCTTCGTCTTCAATATCGGCGGCAACGTTCGCTTCGACATCCGCGACACCACGGCCCGCGTCTACCGCAAGGTCTGGGAGATGACGGCCTTCGCGGGCTTTTTGACGGCGCGCGAGGCCGCCAAGGCGATGGTGCCGCGGGGCCGGGGCACGATGATCTTCACCGGCGCGACCGCGAGCCTGCGCGGCGGCCGCGGCTTCTCGGCCTTCGCCGGCGGCAAGCATGCGGTGCGGGCGCTGGCGCAATCGATGGCGCGCGAGCTCGGGCCTGGGAACATCCATGTCGCCCATGTCGTGATCGACGGCGCCATCGACACGGAATGGATCAAGGCCAACTTCCCGGAGCGCTACAACGCCGGCCCCGACGCCATCCTCAATCCCGACGATATCGCGGAGGCCTACTGGCAGCTCCATCGCCAGAAGCGCAGCGCCTGGACCTTCGAGATGGACCTCAGGCCGTGGCAGGAGAGCTGGTAGCGCCCGGCCCGACAGTCCTACCTCTTCGAGGTGGTCGCGGCCCCCACGCCCGCGCCCACCGCGCCGCCGATCAGGGCACCGGGCAGCACGCCGAGCGGCGTCACGGCGCCGATCAGGGCGCCCGAGCCGGCGCCGATGCCGCCACCGGTCACGGCCCGCTGGCCCCACGTATCGCCACAGGCGGTGAGGCCGAGCAGGACGGCGGTGAGAGCGAAGGTCTTGAACATATTGCGGAACTCCCCGTTGCACTTGGCTGGAGCACGCAGGTTACGGCGCGAAGTGGCGCAAATGTGTCCCGAGCCGGTCCGACCCGGCGATGACACGGATTTGCCACAGGCAGAGGAGCGGCGTGACGAGAAGTTCCATCACCAGGGCCGTCACGACCAGGGGCGTTGCGGCGTCGCCCAGCGCGAGGCCGAGCAGGCGTGCCAGACCGCCGATGACGACCAGTGTCGTCAGCAGCCGAATGCGAGCGGTTCTCGTCTCGATCCCAGGGATGGCGCTCCAGAAACCCAGGCCGATCGCCAGCAGAAGCCCGCTGAGATAGCGGTGATGATTGTCGGCCCATCCCACGCTGCCCGACAGGCCGTGCAGGATGTCCCACAGGCCTGCGGAAACGGGCAACAGCGCCGCGATCGCGATCGACGCTTGCAAGGCGCGCTTTTCCCACATGCCCCTGTTACGTGGGGTGGGGCACCGCGGATCAGGGCCGCTTGACCGCCCGAGTTTGTCGGCCCGACACTGTGGCGCGGAGGAAATACCCTGGTCGAGAACCCCGACATCACCGTCTGGCTCATGTTCGCGCCGTTCTGGCTGCTGGGCATCGCGGCTCTGGTCGGCGCCGTCTGGCACATGATCCATTTCGCCATCGTGCATGCCCGCGCCCAGGCCGCCGGACATGTCCCCCGGACCTCCTTCTTTTCACGCCGCCTGCAGTGGCACGAGCTGAGCGACGACGGCCGCCATCACCTCAAGCGCGCCCTGCTCGCCATGGGCGCCTTCGTCGGCCTCTGCGCCGGTGGCATCGTCGTGGGCGTCGTGGCGGCGTTGCTGATGCGGGTGTAGGTTAAACCATGCCCGTGCACTGGACGGTTTCCCATCCGGCCCGGCTGGTCGTCGCCGTCGCCAAGGACGACGTCACCCCGGCCGACATCGAGAAGTATTTCGCCGGCGTCACGGCCGACGGCGCCATGGCCTATGCCAAGATCTTCGAGATCACCCACACGCCCAAGGCGCTCAACGACGAGAACCTGAAGGCGCTGGGCGAGCGCGTCATCTACTACGCCCAGCACGGCCAGATCGGGCCGGTGGCCATCGTCGCCGCCTCCGACGAAAGCTTCGCCCAGGCCAAGATCTTCGCTGCCGCAGCCCAGGTGAAGCGGCCGCTCGCCATCTTCCGCGAGCTGCACGCCGCCCGCGAATGGCTCGACGCGCAACCGGTACCGCCCTCGACCCATCCGGGCTGACGGCGCGTGCTGAAACATTTCGACCACATGACCGTGGCCGGCGTGCGGCTGCGCAACGAACCGATGGTTTTCCACGATCGCAAGCTGGTATTCCTCGAAGGGCCCGACGGCATCGTCGTCGAGCTGGCGAAATGAACTTGAGGATACCGACATGATCCGCGGCCGACTGCTGCGCCGCCTGGCCTATGTGCGGCGCAACCGCTGCAGCGTGCTGGTGGCCGCGCTCTGCTTCTTCATCCTGGCCAATCCGCTGTTCTCGGGCTCGCTGGTCGGCGCCGTGACCCTGGCCGCCAGCCTGTTCATCATCCTCGTGCTGGCGGTATGGGCGCTGCGCGTGCGCCGGCCGTTCATCTGGGCCCTGGCGCTGCTCGCCTTCGTCACGCTCGATGCGCTGGTGGCCGACCGGCTGGGCATGAACTGGATACGGCCGCTGGCGCTCGCCGCCACCGCCGCCTTCATCAGCATCGTCACGGTCGCCCTGCTGCGCTACGTGCTCGACCGGCGCCCCATCACCACCGACAAGGTGTTCGGCGCGGTCGCCGCCTACATCCTGATCGCGCTCTCCTTCGCCACCATCTTCAGCCTGCTGCAGGTCTTCGAGCCGCATGCCTTCAACGCCGTCGTCGCCCACGGGTCCGACGGTCGGCTCAACTGGCCCGACCTGATGTATTTCTCCTTCACGGTACTGACCTCGACCGGCTTCGGCGAGATCACGCCGGTGACGCCCATGGCACGCGCCCTGATCGTGCTCGAGCAGGTGCTGGGCGTGATGTACGTGGCCTTCCTGGTCGCCCGGCTCGCCAACATGTACGGCCGCGAGAAGCGCCTGCTCTGACAACAGGCCCACCGACAGGGCCTAGGGTTTCTTGAAGCCGCCGGCCGGCGCCTCGTGCGGGACCGACCAGCCGAAATAGACTTCCGCCTCGACGATCTGGCCGCCCCGCACCGTCAGGATCTCGGTGTTGCGGAAGCGCCCGCCCCCGGTGGTCCGCAGCTCGTAGGTGACGAACACGCGCTCGCCGTCGGACAGAACATGGACGAAGTCGTAGCCCGCGATCGTCTCGCTGTTCGGCCAGCACCGCGCGAAGTACGTTTCGCGGTCGATGCGGTTGTCGAGCGGGCTGGTGAAATGGAAGTCGGGGGCGATCAGCGCCTCGATGGCGGCGCGGTCCTTCCTGGCGTAGGCCACGTAGCAGGCGCGGGCGATCACGGCGGCGTCGGTCGGCCTCGAGTCGGTAGGCCGGGCGTTGGTCATAGGGGGTTCCTCCTTGCGGTTCCCTGGGTTTACTTGGCGGGCGAGGCCTGGCGCAATTGGCGGGTTCCCGGGCTATGATCCGCGAAAGTTTGACGAGGTAGTCATGACACGGGAAGCGGCAGGACAAGCGCCAGGACGAGAGGGCGAACGCTGGGACGCCATCGTCATCGGCGCCGGGCTCTCGGGCATGTACCAGCTCCTGAAGCTGCGCCAGCTCGGCATGAGGGTTCGCGTCTACGAGGCCGGCGGCGGCGTCGGCGGCACCTGGTACTGGAACCGCTATCCCGGCGCGCGCTTCGATTCGGAGAGCTGGACCTACGGCTTCTCCTTCTCGCCCGAGGTGCTGAAGGAATGGGACTGGAAGGAGCATTTCTCCGGCCAGCCCGAGAACCTGCGCTACTGCGAGTTCCTCGCCGACAAGTTCGACCTGCGTCGCGACATCACTTTTAATGCGCGCGTGAAGGCGGCTCACTGGGACGAGGCCGCGAATGAGTGGGAGGTGACGTTCGAGGAGGGAGGCCGCGCCCGCAGCCGCTTCCTGATCACCGCCATCGGCCCGTTGTCGTCGCCGACCATGCCGGTGATCCCGGGCATCGCCGACTTCAAGGGCGAGTCCTGGCACACTGGCTTGTGGCCGCATCATCCCGTCAGCTTTGCGGGCAAGCGCGTCGCCGTGATCGGCACCGGCGCCTCGGGCGTACAAGCCATCACCGAGATCGCCAAGACCGTGGGCCATCTCACCGTCTTCCAGCGGACGCCCAACTGGTGCACGCCGCTGCGCAACAGCCGGATCGAGCCCGACACCATGGCCGACATCCGTGCGCGCTATGCCGAGATCTTCGCCCAGTGCCGCGAGAACTGGGGCTG